>JAEWVM010000059.1 GCA_023396615.1 Spirochaetota bacterium
TTTTCTGAAAAGGTTTCATTCCATACTGATAATTCTTTTTTTATTGTATTTTCATCTTTTCCGGATTTAAGAATATAATTTCTAAATTTTAATATTTTTTTATATTGCATAAGACTTTTAAGATACAAATCATCGAATTTAGAAATTACTCCGTCAAAATATTTACGTCTAATCTCAGGCGATGAATCTATTATAAGTATATCCTCCGGAGAAAAAACAACTGTCAGAATCTTTCCAAAAAAATCTGATGCAGATAACAACATGCCGTCTATTTTTCTTTTCTTTTCACAACTTTGACCGTTGCTTATACATCCGCTTTCAAAAACAGAATTAGTTCCTTCTTCAATAACCGCTTTGCAAAAAAAAGAATCACTGCCCCATTTTATAATATCTTTATCTTTCGAATTTCTAAAAGATTTTGATCCCGATAAAATAGAAATAGCTTCAATTATATTTGTTTTACCGCTTCCATTGTTTCCAGTAATAATATTAACAGAATCTGAAAATATAATTTTTTGATTCTCATAATTACGGAAATTTTTTAGTAAAATTTCCCTTAATATCATCAGTCTGCTTGTTTAATCTGAATCGGCATTATAACAGAAACATAATCAGCCGAATTCTCAGGAGTTATTGTAACAGGGCTCATATTTCCGGTAATTGAAATTTTAAATGAAATTGAATCAATCTCTTTAATTGAATCCATTAAATATTGAGAATTAATACCCAAAGAAATATCATTACCTGAATATTCAATATCTATAATTTCCTGAGTCTCCCCGATATCCTGAAGTTTAGATTCCATAACAAGCTGATCCTTTGTAAAATTGAGAATGATTTTATATGTCGGTTCTTTTGTAAGAATCATTACTCTTTTTAAGGATTCCGTAAACTTCTTTGTATCCAAAACAGAAAAAGAAATAAAATCTTTCGGCATAACCTGTTTATAATTTGGAAATTGTCCGTCAATTACCCTTGATATAATATCAGTATTTCCAATTTTAAAAAAACACTGATTTTCCATTAAACCCAATCTGCATGAGCCGCTTGAAAGAAGTTTATAAACCTCATTTATAGTTTTTAGAGGAATTATGACTCCGCCTTTAAAATCAATAGCTGAAGAAACTTTTGTATTAATATACGAAAGACGGCGGGAATCTGAAGCTACAGCTGCCATTTTATTATTTTCTTCAAAGACAAAAAACAAACCATTAAACACAGGTTTTACAGTATCAGTAGATGCTGCAAATATTACTTTTCGAATCATGTCTTTTAATAAAACCTGATCAATTTCAATTACATTATCATTCATTTGAAAATTGATATCAGGAAAATCACCTTTTGATGTTCCAACAAGTTTTAAATTTCCTTTTATCTCTTTTGATTTAGATCTTATAGAAATTGAATATGAGTCATCGATATCAAGAATTACAGAACCTTTAGGTAATTCTTTTAGAACCTGGCTAAGTATTTTGCCGTTTGTGGTAAAAGAAATATTTCCATCGGATACTGAATCAATAGTTGTTTTTAATCCTATTTCATTATCTGTAGAAACAATTTCTACAGAATCCTTTGATACATTAAAAAGACAATTTGATAAAATAGAATTAACGTTCTTAATATTAATTACTGAATCCGCTATATTAACTGCTTTAAGAAGCTGATCCTTATCTATTTCAATCTTCATTACTAATACCTCTATATTAATATTTTTTATTAATAATTAATAGCAATAGTAGTAGGTGCTGTTAATTAGTTAATAATAAAAACTATATCTCATTTTACCAGGCGTTATGAGTTTTATAGTTTGTTTATAAAGTTCACACAACTCAAAAATAAAAATGATAAATCTTAACCGAAAAAAATATGAACAAAATATCTAGATTAAAAAACAAAAACAAAGATTTAATAACACAATAAAAGCTGTTATTAAGCATTTATAAACAACTAATTAACTTTTAAGTTCGGATCTTATTTCCTCAATAATTTCTTTTATGTTATCATCCTCTTTTAGAAGTGATTCTATATTCTTTCTGGCGTTAATAACTGTTGAATGGTCCCTTTTCCCGAACTCCTTACCTATTTCAATTGTTGTTAAATTTGTTAATTGTGTTGATAAGTATATTGCTATAAATCTAGGCATAATTATACTATTATGTCTGTTCTTAGAAATTATAAGATCAGGAGTCGTTTCATATTTAACCGCAACTTTTTCAAGGATATCGCTAATTGTTATCTGTTTATTCTGATTTTCTTCAAATAACGGCTTCAAATGTGTTTTAGCCATTTCTATAGTTATTCTTTTATTCTGAAGAATGTTAGCAACATGGTTAATGTTAATGAGAGATGCTTCAAGAGATCTTATATTAGACTTAATTCTTGATGCAATATAGTTTATAACTTCTTCCGAAATGTCTATTCCTAGAATTTCAGCTTTTCTTCTTAGAATGGCTTCCCGAGTTTCAAGATTAGGAATTTGAATATCTGCTAAAAGACCGCCTAAAAATCTAGTTTTTAGTCTTTCAGTCAAATGAGATATTTCTTTTGGAGGTCTATCGCTTGTAAGAACAATTTGTTTTCTTTTATTATGAAGTTCATCAAAAGTATGAAAAAATTCTTCCTGCAACTGTATTTTATCAGAAAGAAACTGAATATCGTCAATAAGGAGAATATCCACATATCTGAACTTCAGTTTAAACTGATGCATTGACTGATTTTTCATAGCATTGATAAATTCATTAAGGAATTGTTCTGTTTTAATGTATAAAACCTTTAAATATGGTTTATCTTTGAGTATTTGATGACCAATAGCCTGAAGAAGATGAGTTTTTCCTACACCTGAATTACCATAAAGGAAAAGAGGATTATAAACACCTGCAGGATTTTTAGATACATTAAGCGCGGCTGCGTGTGCAAATTGATTATTTGCACCGATTACAAATGTTTCAAAAGTGTAATATGAGTTAAGTTCAATGCTTGAACTGTTTTCTTTTTCCATTTTTCTGACTTCCGTCTCAGGTTTCACTATATCTTGTTTATTTTCAATTACATTTTTATTAAGATCGTAAATGAAATTACATAGATAATCTGTTCCCGTATTCTTTTTCAGAAGTTCATTAATTGTTTTTGAATATGAATTTGTTATATATCTCTGAGCAACATCATCCTGTACTTTTATTGTTAAAATATTATCAGAATACTTAATAACAGATGTATCTTTAAACCATGCATCAAAAGTTTGTTTGTTAATGTTGGATTGCAGGTCGTTTAAAACCATTCCCCAGAGATTCTCAGCCGAATTTAACATAATACCCCTAAAAAATAACAATAGAATATCGGAAAGAATGGACAATTCTTCCTGGAAATAAATTTCCGTGAACATTAAAAGTTGTTACGAATGATATGTTCTAATATTTCTTTCTAATTCTCTTTCTTGGCAAGAAATTAATTCACATTGATAAGAAATTAATAACAATTGTTAATAACCTGTTGATATGTGTTATTTAGCCTGTTATTAATGTTATTAGTTAGGAATTAATTGTTTAAATGTTGTTGATTAAAAAGACGGGTCTTATTTGTTAGGAAATCAAGAAAAAATGGAGGCTTCATGGGAGCAATAATAGCGGATATAAGTAAAAACGCCAGAGAAATAGTAAGAATAGATGTTTCTGAATTTAAAGAAAAAGAATATATAAATATAAGGATATGGTTTCATGATGTGGACGGTCAGACAAAACCGACTCAGAAAGGTATTGCGCTCAGTGTAGACCAGTACGAAGAACTATTTAAGGCCGTAGAGAAAGTAGGAGAGTATATCAAAGACAAAAAAGAGAACGGTTAAATCAAAATTCAATGAACATAAAAGTTAAATCATCGGATTTATCACTATAATCGGAAAAAGCCATAACTTCATTAAGAAGCTTACTGCAAAAATCATTACCTGAAATATCTCTATTTTTGGTTATAAATTTTGCAAGGGCTTTTTCTCCGAAATCCTCTCTGTTTCCATTTTTCATTTCGGTTAAACCGTCAGTATAAAGAATAAGACAATCTCCTTTTTCAATTTTTATTGCTTTTTCTTCATAGAAAGATTCTTCCATTATTCCGACAAAAAAACCGGAGTTTGTATCAAGTGATAAGATTTTTCCTGATGAACTGCGATAGAGAAGGGGTAGAGTGTGACCTGCGTTTGAAAATTTTAAAATCTTCTTTTTATTATCATACAAGGCGTAAAAAGCCGAAAAGTACTGTCCGTCAAACATGAACTTATAAACATCTTTATTAACAGAAGATAATAATTCCTTAGGTGATTCTGTTACTGAAGAATATACGCTGAAAATCATTTTAGCCATAGTAACTATAAGTGCAGCCGGAATTCCATGACCGGTAACATCAGCTATAACAAAAGCAGTTTTATCTTCGTTTATCTTATATACATCGAAAAAATCTCCTCCGATATCTTCCATCGGGAGATATTTACCGGATATTTTAGGGTAAGGGATGTGCGAAAAATCATGAGGTATAATGAACTGCTGAATTTTTTTAGCGGCCTCAAGTTCTTTTTTTATCAGCATATTTCTTTCAAATAAAAGATCGTGAGTTCTTTTCAAACGAAGCAGGGACATTGTACGGGCAACAAGTTCTTTCTGGTTAATGGGTTTCTGAAGAAAATCGTCGGCTCCAATATTTAACCCCTTTATTTTTGCATTAAGATCATCGTTTCCGGTCATTAGAACGAGTGGAATAAAATCATTACGTTTTTTGCTTTTTATTTCTTTTATGAAGTCAATTCCATCCATTTTAGGCATGACAGTATCTACGAAAATAATATCAAATTTTTCAGACAGAGATCTTTCAAGACCGGATTCTCCGTCTTCAGCTTCATCTACAGAAAAATTCAGTTCGGATAAAGTTTTTCTTATAACAGTGCGGTTAAGCTTGCTGTCGTCAATTACCAGAATTTTTGCATTTGAAAGACTTATATTTCGCATAAACGCTTGAATTTATTCCCTCATTTTGCTACGTAGTTTATTTCAAAAACAAAAATGATTAATAGCAAGAAAAAAATTAAACTTCTGTTTATACAGCTTCCGTTGATTGATCACGGATATAACTATATTGATGGTAATATTTTTACCGCTCCTTCATCTCTTTCAGCGTATATTTCAAAGAATTTCAAAGAATATGTGGAAGAACTATATGTAATACCTTCAGATATACAGAATTTTGCTTCTAATAAGATTATTGCGCAAATTGCTGTAAAATATGAACCTGATTTAATTCTTTTTTCTAATTATCTATGGAATGCCGAACGTCATATTTCTCTTGCTGGATTAATTAAGAAAAAAATCAAAACAAAGATTATTTTCGGCGGACCTGAGATATCCGAAAATTCTTATATTCTTTCTAAAAAGCAAAAAGCAGTTGATTTCTTTGTAAAAGGCGAAGGGGAGTTCTTTTTTAATAAGTATTTTGCCGGAGAATACCGGAAACATCTGCATAAAATTAATGACAATCTATTATTTCTTCAGAGAGAAAATGAACTTCTTTGTCCTTCAGAAATAGTTGAACCTTATTCTTCGGGATACTTAAACAGATCAAACGATCAATCTGTTTTTATTGAGCTTACAAGAGGATGTTATTATAAATGCAGTTACTGCAATTATTCCAGATTCGGAAAAAAAGTAAGAGAGCTCCCTTCTTCAATTCTTTTAGAATCACTTAAAAATAGCAAAAGACCTTTGAAAGAAGTTTACATTCTTTCTCCTTCTTTTGGAAACAGAAAGGATTATCGAACTATTCTTGAAGAATTGTCAAAGCTAAAACCCAAAGTTTCTATTCATACCGAGCTTCGTACTGAAAATATAACCAAAGAAGATGCATTGTTATTAAAGAAGGCAGGAGTAAATTCTCTCGAAGTTGGAATACAGACTTTTACTGAAAATGCTTTAAAGCAGGCTGGCAGACACTCAGAAAAGAAAAAAGCTCTTGAAGGTTTAAAAAATTTACGATCTGCCGGCATATCTTTAAAGATTGGTATGATTCCCGGCCTTCCCGGTGATTCGATATTATCATTCATGCAGGGTGTTGCAGAATTAGTTGAAGAAGGTTTTGCAGAAGAAATAGAATTCTATCCTCTAATGGTCCTTCCAGGAACAGCTGTACGTGATTTCTGTGATGCCAAGGGATATAAATATATGAAGAAACCGCCTTATTATTTTTTAAAAGGCGGAGATTTTAGAGAAGAAGATATCTTCGCGGCCAAACAGGAAATAGAAAATATTACCGGATTTGAAGTTTCATCAAAAAAAATTCCGGATTTTACTTCAGATGATGATGCGATATTTGTAAAAGGGATAAAAACTGATTCAAAAAAAATAGAACAGATTTTAGCAAAGAAAGATTTTATTGATACAAATGTTTTTTCCTTTCAGATCAATATTTTAAACAAATTAGATTCACAAAAAGTCCTAAGTCTTTTCTCAGAATATGAGACAGAATGGGAGCTTCTCAATATAATTTTTACAGGAGATTTTCTGATAAAGGAAAATCCGGTTTCATTTGCTGAAAAAGAACATTTTTTCAAGAGAATGCATTATTATGACAGTAATTCAACAGGAAGAAAAAAGCAGTATTATCACATAACGGAAGATATTGAGTTTTTTGAAAAAATTAGTGGGAAATACTTTTTAATTGAGCCTCTTATGAAACTTACAAAGAAGAATATCTCATATATCGCAAATTCAGAAAATCCGGTATTAGTCCTTTTTTCAAATGGATTATATACTGCTAATAGAAAGCTTCTTTCTGAGAAATATGCAGAGTATTATGATTATATTTCTTTCGAAGATAAGGATGAAATGAGAATGTTTTATTCGGATATTAAAAAAGAAATTTCTGAACATTATTTCAGGTCAAAGTTAATTTCTGTCTGAATAGGCAATATCTATATCCTTTAACAGCTGAATATCCTCAGGATTTGCCACATTGCTTGTACAAATATCAATTTCCAGCTGATCAGCAAAAATTTTGAAACCATTAAGAATTTTTATTCTGTCTTTAAAACAGTGTAGGCACATTGTAAGATGTTCGGAGAGAATAACAAGACGGAAGTCAAAATGTGATATCAGATTTAAAATTTCTGCACTGATATAGCAATCAGATATAGCAAGAGAAACGGAATTATTTGAAACAAAGAAATCTTTGGGAATATCAAAATTACCTTCGCTTATTTCTGTTTCATTAATGGAAATAAATACCTTTTTCTCCGGAAGTATCTTTCTAATTAGATCAAGATAATCGATAAAATCAATCTCTTGAAGTTTTGGAAGAACTATTGAGCTGTTATCATCTGTGGTTAACTTCGAAACAGATTTCAAGAAAAGTTCAGTCGTTTCTATAGAAGAAATAATACTATTTAAGAATCTGAATGAAGAAGAAAATGATGAGTAAAAATTATTAAGAGAAAAAAAGACATATTTTTTATTCTCAGGCCCAGAAAAATATTTTTTTTCGAAATTATCTTCAAAAAATCTATTTTCGATTAAATCAGGATATTTTATGATACTTTCGGGTTCTTCTTTTCTTGTTATTTTTTTGCTTAAAAATGAACTTTTTTGCAGAAGATTATCTATTTCTCCAATAATTGCCCGGGGATTTTTTTTGTTGAAGAAAATTATTGAATCAGCAAATTTAAGATGAACAGGAAGATGTGAGAAAGCTTTCTCAATTTTTCTGCATATTTTTCTGTATAGAGTACGGCATTTTTCATTATTGACTGAGAAGTCGATAATGCTCGGAAACTTAATAATAAAATTATAATCAGTTATATCACTTACCGAAATAAAAGTATCAGTTGAAAAGTTCATTTCACAGGTTTTTTTAATAATTATCTTAAGATTTTCTATTATGAAGTCGGTTACAGGAATTCCAAGAATCTGCCGCAAAGAAGAGATATTTTCGATTTTAACTGTAATAATACCTATACTTTTTATTTCGAAATTCAGATTAGAAATAGTTTCAAGAGAAGAGTGAAGAAAAGGAAGATTTGTGACTGCATCTCTGTTTTTTTTATCGGTGAAGAAGTGTGAAGATTTTTTTAAATATTCCCAAAATCTGTCATTTTTTGCCATAATAGGATCAAAGATATAGGTTCTGCTTTTTCCTTCTTTCTTAGCAGAATAAAGAGCCTGATCTGCCCGGGAAAGAAGTATCGAAAGATTTTTTCCAAAAACAGGATATTCGGAGATTCCGGCAGAAAAAGATATGCTGAATTTTTTTTCGTCTGAAGTAGAGAAAACTATGGAATCAAACTCGCTTCGAATAGAATCAATGATCTCTTTTGCCTCACTGCCGTTTTTACCTAAAAGAGTTATTACGAATTCTTCACCCCCGAAACGAGTAGGGAAAAAACTGGGAGAAAGGTGTTTATTAAGAATTTCTCCGAATTTCATGAGAACTGAATCTCCCATGGGATGTCCGTAAAGATCATTTACCTGTTTAAAGGAATCAAGATCAATTATCGCCAGAGAAATAATTGTATCTGCATTTTGAGCGATTTCATTTTCAAATCTTTTAAAGAATTCTCTTCTGTTATAAAGGCGGGTGAGTTCATCTGTAGTTGATAATAGATAGAACTCGTTAAATTGCGATATTTTACCTCTTACATGAGCGATAAGTTCTTCCTTTATTACTGGTTTCAGCATAAAGGTGTCCGCTCCGCTTTGAATGGCCTGTACGCGTGAATTTTGACAATCAATATCGGAGATTGCTATAATGGGTATAAGTTTGGTCCGCTGACTTGTTTTAAGCATACGGCAAAGATCGTAGCAATTTTCGTTGCCGAAAAAAGTTTCAACAATGATAAGTTTTGGTGCTGCAAAAGAAATAATATTTATTGCTTCAGAAGAACTCTCAGCATAAAGAAAATCAAGATTCAAACCTTCCAGCATGGACATTAATTCCCTGCCGGAAGATTTTGAATGAGAAATAAGCAATATCTGATTTTTCTCGGAGCTGTTCATTTATTTTCCAATAATATTAGAAATTTCACTATTTAGTTTCTCTATTTCATTAGCTGCTGCAACAGCGAAATTTCCGCCGTTTTTTTCATAAGCGAAGTTGATTGAACTTGAAGCATTGATTCTATGAAGTGAAATATCATAGGCATTAATAGTCTTCACTATTGCTTCAAGATCCCCTCCCTGTGTGCCGACACCCGGAATGAGAAGAGGGAGCACTTTTCCCGATTTAGAAAATTCATCGAGAATAGCTTTGAGCTGATCAGGATAAGTTGCTCCTGCTACAGCTCCTATCCCTCCATTATCCCAGCTGGAAAGATAACCTGCTACAACAAGATATAACGGCTTTCCATCAATCAGTTTGTCCTGAAGTTCGCCTGAAGATTTATTGGATGTTTTGCACAAAATATAGAATCCCTTATTTTCATATTTTTTAGTAAAAGGCTCTATTGAATCATGACCCAAATATGGAGATAAAGTTACAGCATCTGCTTCAAAAAAATCAAAAGATTCTTCTGCGTAAGCTTCGGCAGTTGTTCCGATATCTCCTCTTTTTACATCAAGAATTACAGGAAGATCATTTTTTCTATAAAGCTTTATAAGATCATGTAATGCTTCAAGACCTGGGAATCCGTAGCGGGCGTAAAAGGCATAATTCGGCTTAACGCATGCGGGATATTTTTTTGTTTTTACTATCTCGTTCAGAATTTCTTCATAAAAGCTGTAAATTTTCTTTTTTATGTCAGTTTCCGGAATAGGGATTTTGGATAGAATGGGATCCATTCCCATACATAATATACTATTATATTTATTATAATAGTTGTTCAGAGATTGTCTGTAATTCATTTTTCACCTTTTTAAATTCGTTTTTGTAAATTAAGAAATTTTCGTCATCGTAAAGAACGAAGTATATTGTAGGAAAGTATTTTTCTTTGTCAATAAAAGCGATTACTGTTTTTAGAGCTATTTTGCAAGCTTCATCTTTAGGGTAAGAATAAATTCCGGTAGAAATAGCCGGAAATGCGATTGAAGAAATGTTGTATTCTTTTGCCAGAGTCATACAGCTTTTATAAGAAGATTCAAGGAGAGAGCTTTCGCCGCTTTTCCCGTTTCTATAAACAGGTCCGGGAGTATGAATAATATATTTTGCCTTAAGCCTATAAGCTTTTGTTATCTTTGCTTTTCCGCTTTCACATCCCTTGAGAGAAATACATTCTTCAAGCAATTCAGGTCCTGCGGCTTTGTGAATAGCTCCGTCAACACCACCGCCTCCCAGAAGAGAGGTGTTAGCTGCATTGACAATTGCTTCAACATCAAAGGAGGTAATGTCTCCTTTTGTTATAAAGATATTTTCTAAAAATGATTTCATGCTTCCTGTTTTACAGTAGAAATGTTACTTTATTATTAATCTTTACATCAGAAATATCAATTCTTTTATTGTCGGGGAAAGAGAGTTTTTTCGGATTAAGTTTTCTTTATGAGGTAAAAAACAAATATGAAATATGAAATAATAGTTGTCGGAGCCGGACATGCCGGAATTGAAGCTGCACTTGCTTCAGCCAGAATGAAAGTGCCGACTTTGCTAATTACAGGAAATCTTGAAACGATTGCACAGATGAGTTGTAACCCTGCAATAGGCGGACTAGCGAAAGGTAACATTGTAAGAGAAATCGATGCTCTCGGCGGAGAGATGGCACAAGCAATTGATAAGACAGGAATTCATTTCAAAATGCTGAACAAAAGCAGAGGCCCTGCTGTTTGGTCTCCGCGTGCTCAGGCGGATAAAAAAAATTATCAGATCATAATGAAGCATATTTTGGAGAATCAGGACAATCTGGAAATTGTTCAGGATATAGTTACTTCAATTGAAATTGATAAAGGACAGGTGAAAGGACTTCGTACTGAACGTGATAATTATTTCTCATGCAAAGCATTGATTCTTACGACAGGAACATTTTTAAAAGGACTGATTCACATAGGAAGCTTTCATCAGTCTGCAGGAAGGATAGGGGATTTTTCGGCAGAACATCTTTCTCAGTCTCTTCTTGAAATGGGACTTGAACTCGGCAGACTGAAAACCGGAACTCCGCAGAGAGTCAACGGAAAGACTATTAATTTTTCAAAATGCGAGATTCAGGAACCGGATGATGAACCTTTCTTCTTTTCGTATTCTTCAGACATCAAGAATTGGAATGAATTGAAACAAGTTCCGTGTTATATGACCTATACCAGCGACAAGACTCACGATATTATAAAAGCTAACATTCATAGATCTCCGCTTTACGGCGGAGTGATAAAAGGAGTGGGTCCCCGGTATTGTCCGTCTATCGAAGATAAAGTCGTTCGGTTTTCAGACAAACCAAGACATCAGCTTTTTCTTGAGCCGGAAGGATTGATGACAAACGAATATTATATTAACGGGTTTTCGAGTTCTTTGCCGGAAGACGTTCAGCTTGAAATGGTTAGAACAATTCCCGGTCTTGAAAATGTACAGGTTATGAAACCTGCATATGCTGTTGAATATGATTTTGTTCCGCCGCATCAGCTGCATCCGACTCTTGAGACAAAAAAGATTTCAGGTCTTTATAACGCGGGACAGATAAACGGAACATCTGGTTACGAAGAAGCTGCGATGCAGGGATTAGTTGCCGCTATTAATGCTGCTGCTAAGGTAAAAGGGATGGAGCCGATGGTTCTTAAGAGAACAGAGGCATACGGAGGGGTTTTAATAGATGATCTTACAACAAAAGAAATAACAGAACCTTATAGGATGTTTACTTCCAGAGCAGAGCACCGTTTGGTTCTAAGGCAGGATAATGCAGACAAGAGACTTATGCAGTATGGACATTATTATGGACTTATTTCTGATGAAGTCTATGAAAGAATGAAAGAGAAGTATGCGAAGATCGCAAAAGACTCTGAAGATTTAAAAGAATTAAAAGTTCTTATTGATGATAAAGCTAAAGACGTTCTTGGAAGAAACAATGAACTTACAGGTTTAACCGGAAGAATAAGTGCAGAAAGACTGGTTAAGCGTCCGGGAATTTCTTTAAAAGATATATATAGATATCTCGGCATTCCTTTTGATGATTCAATCGCCAGTGTAATAGAAATGGAAATTAAGTACGAAGGATATATCAAGAAAGAGGAAAGGGAAATAGCCAAGTTTGCGAAGATGGAAGATAGAAAAATTCCAGCAGACTTCGATTATTTATCTGTAAATGGATTGAAAACAGAAGCTGCTCAGAAGCTTCAAAGGATTAAACCCGCAACAATCGCGCAGGCTTCAAGAATTTCAGGGGTAGATCCTTCTCATGTTTCGGTTCTGCTTTTCCACTTAGAAGCAGAAGATAAAAGAAAAAGAAAAGATAAAGAGGCGGAGCAAAAAATGGAAGGAGGTTCCACGTGGAACAATTAGAACTGAATTCATTTCTAACAGACAAAGGATTTTCTTCTGAAAGCTGCGAAAAGGTGGAAATGTATCTTTCTCTGATAGATGAAGCCTCGAAGAAATTTAATCTGACAGGATATAAAACAAGAGAAGATATGAGAAGGGGTCTGGTATATGACAGCATTCTTCCAATGGCTGATCTTAGTGTTCCACGTGGAACAAGCTTTGTTGATATAGGTACTGGTTCAGGTGTTCCGGGGGTAGTTCTTTGTATCCTGTTTCCGTTTTTGAGCGGAGTTCTAGTAGATTCAAACAATAAGAAAATTGATTTCATTTCTGAATCAGCTTTGAAGCTGGGTTTGAGTAATCTAATGGCGGTAAGTTCAAGAGGGGAGGATTTTTCTTCCAGTAAAAAGAATAAAGAGAAGTTTGATTTCTGTGTAACGAAGGCCTTTGGCCCTCTATACTATTCGGCTGAGTTTGCCGCACCGGTTTTAAAAGATAATGGCTTTCTATATATATATTCTCATCTGTCCGAGGAAGTTCTTTCTCATGTTCTAAAAATCCATTTTTCTAATGTCGGATTGTTTCCCGGTAGTGCTGCAGAAAGAAAAGATTCAGGAGTTTCAGAGAAAGGTCTTTTCTGGATAAAGAAAAATAAAACTCCGTCCTGTTATCCAAGAAAGTTTCCAGTCATTAAGAGAGAAGCATCAAAAACTCCTGAAACCATTCCGTCCGAATAATATCTCAGCCATTAATTAATTGCTTAAAATTAATTAATGGCTGTTGTTCCTTCTGATAAAGAAGAAAGCGGAGAAGAAAGAGAAGGGTTTACCTTCGAATAAACAGAGAAAGAATCCCTGTCTTTTATTCCATACTCGTGAAAAACAACATCGTCAATTGACTCAAGAATTAGTTTTCTATCTGATTCAGCATTTGTTTCTTTAAGTCTGTTTACCATTGCAGATATCTTTGCCTGAGAATCTTTCTTCATCAGCCTGATAGGTATTCTTTCAAGATTGCCTTTAAGAACCTTAACTGTAAAAAACATATTCTGGTAATAGTATTGAATCAGAGAGGAGTTCAGAACTGCAAGTAATGCTTCATCTTTAAGTAAAAGAGATTTAGAAATGAATCCGTTTACATTATTAAGAGAGAAAAACCCTTCTTCGTCATAGGCGAATGTAAGACGCGATCCAATAAATTTATAAAGAAACTTGTTCTTTGTCTTATAGTAGTCTGACTGAGCAGTTTGCTGAAGCTCTTCAGGCGTAAAACGGAAGAACTTGCTCGGGTTCTTAATGCTGAAAGGTAATACATCCTTTCCGGTGATAATAGGATCAGGATGCTCTTCTGAATAATGATCGAAGATATGTTTGTCATTGTTTCCGGTAACGATTCCCAGAAAGAAAGATGCATTCTTCTGGAGGTATATGTTCTCTCCGGAATTAATCAAATTGATTATGCTTTCGGCTTTATTGCCGAATCTAACATTATAAATGAATTCAGGATTTTTATGAAAGCCTGCCTGAGGTAATAGTGAATAAGTATTCTTTTCTCTTTCTTCTTTTCCTGATACCTTAATAATGTTTGTTCTGCGCTTATCCGTGGAATCTTTCTGAATAGAAAGAGATATTGAAGGAGCAAAGACATTTTGAAACTGTTCTCCCCAGAGGTTTATCTCTTCAATGATGCATGAAGAAAGAATATCTTCTCTTGATTGCTGATGCGCTTTTATGTTCAGATAAGCTTCTGGAAGAAGAAAAGAAAGTCTGCCAGTATCTCTTAATAAGCCGAGAGCTTTTTCAAGAAACAAAGTAAAAGTATTAATTCCGCTTTTTGCGCAAGAGAAAGTCTTTCGATAATGTATTTTTTCGGATGTAGAAATGGAACTTCCCCATGGAGGATTTCCTATAATGCAGTCAAAAAGAGTTTCTGTAGTATCCGTTTCGAAAATGCTTTTGTCTGAAAGAAAACTTCCATGAGTTATATTGACAGGAAATGAGAACGAAACACCTGAAATCATTGTAAGATTGTATCTGGCGATTTCTACAGCAGTTGCATCATAATCTATTCCGAAAAGAGAATTGCGTATGATGTTTTTTCCGGCTTCTTCCGGAGATACTCCGTCTTCCAGATAGAAAGAAAGAAGTCTTTGAAAAGCTGAAATCAGAAATTGACCTGAGCCGCATGCCGGATCAAGTATCTTAATATTTTGATAGTTCTCTCTGGTTATTGCTTTCTCCACCATGGAAGAAACAATTCCTGCCGGAGTGAAATATTGTCCTTTTTTATTCTTAGCTTTCTTGTTTTGTAGTTCAAGATAAATATATCCGGCGAGATCTCCGTCGGTTTCAATTGACCATCTTTTCAAAAATGAATGCAGTTCAGAGATCTCAATAGAAATTTCCTCCGAATCATATTTTGATCCGCTGAGAATTGATTTCATGATCTCGCGGATTTTCTGATCCTGATCTTCTTCAGGGATAAAGAAAATGTTTTGAGCTATCAAGCTGATTCTTGAATCTACGTAAAAGCTATGGCGTTTGAGATAGTTCTTTTTCATTAATAATCCAGAGTTTGATTTGTTTCTCTTTAGATTATCGAAATAAGTTGAAATTTTTTATAGAGGGTGAGATGATAAAGAAGAAATAAAAAAGGCAAAAGCCGATTTTTTTCACGGGATTAATATAATTTTCCGATAATAGATATAGGCGGTTTCAGAATGAAAAAATCGATTGTTTTAACATTAATATTTGTATGCAGTATCTTGTATTCATCGCCTTATCTTCAAGTGTCCTCTTTTGATTATTCATCAGAATTCCCAGATGCTTCTATTAAAGTTAAGATTACTGCCGGAATCGAAGAAAGTGCGGGCCTAAATGAGGATAATCTATCTGTTTACGAAAACGGATTCCGTGTCGGATATATCAGTGTTAAATCTTTAAAGAATGAAGAAAAACTTAATTTGATTCTCGCGCTCGACTGCAGTAAAAGCATAAATTCAAAGCAGTTTGAGAAATATAGAAATGAAGCAAATGAGATAATTCTCTCTTCTCAGCAGAATGTGAGATTAGGTCTTGCATTTTTTTCTGATCAGTCAGATTTCGAATCCGCTTTTACTGATAACAAGGATGATCTAAAGTCAAAACTTTCGGCTTTTAAGCAGGAAGGAAAAAATACCCTTTTATATAATTCGATATATGATTCGATTGAGCTTCTTTCAAAAAACGGAGAAGAAAGAAAAGCTGTAGTTATATGGACAGACGGTAAAGATGAGGGAAGCGGTATCACTGCTGATGATCTGGCTTTTTTTTCAAGAGGCTGTGGTATTCCTATTTTGTTTGTGACAAACGAAAAATCTCCCGCGTTATTATCTATGAAAAGAATAGCTAAAATTTCCGGAGGGGAAGTTTTCTTCGAAGGAAAAACTGATAAGCTAAAGCGCTTTATTGTTTCATTTAAAAGCGGTTATGAGATAAAGTATAAAACTTCTTTGAAAAGAGGGGAAGACGCAAAAGTCGAAGTTCGTTTAAAATCAGGAAAAATCAGGGACAGGTCAGAAATTCAGTTAAAAGTACCAGAAGATAATGCAAAGGGTTTTAAATTTCCAGAAATAAAAAAAAGCATACAGTATATACTCATCGGTTTAGCTGTTTTTATGATTTTCTTTCCGCTAGTTGTTTTTCTTGTTTATAAAAACTTTTTATCAAACCGCAAAAAATACGATGCTGAAGCTAGGACTGTTTTTTCCGGAGAAGATAAAAGGAAAGATTATTATTCAGCCGTAAAAGAAGAAGAAAAAGCTGTTTTTGCGGATAAGGGAGCATCTTCTGACTCAACCGAAAATTCTCCTGATGGTTATGTTTTTCATGCGTGGTTTTTTGTGAAAGAAGGATTGGATAAGGGTCTGAGATATGATATTTTTCGTGAAGAAACTATAATCGGAAAATCCGGAAATTCTGATGTAGTTGTGAGAGATAACAATATTTCTACAAATCACGCCAGATTGAAATTTACAGGTGATGATTTTGTTCTTTTTGATATGGCGAGTGATGGAGGAACTTTTTTGAACGGAAAAAAACTTTTAAGACCAAAAAAGCTTTTTGATTGGGATGAAATACAGATTGGAACAACTGTTTTGATTTTCAGAGTTGTTTCAGAATCTGCTTCAACTTGAAAATAAATTGACACATCTTTCCTGCGAAAGTGTATTGAAAAGGAAAACGAAAAGTTTATAAACTTTTCAGGAAGGCATTAAATGGAAAAAAAAGAAAAAAAGTCAGAACTACTGCTTAATACTGAAAACGGATGGAACCGTATTGACGAAAAAGAGCTTCCTTCTCTGGAAGCTTATGCCAAAGATTATATTTCATTTCTAAGCAAAGCGAAGACTGAAAGACTTGCTCATGATTTTGCTGTAGAAAAAGCAAGAGCAAACGGATATCTTTCCGTGTCAGAAAAAGATAAACTTCAGCCCGGAGATAAGGTTTTTGTTTCACATTCAGGAAGAACTGTTTTTTTTATTCTTATAGGAAAGAAAGATATTACAGAAGGAATGAATCTTCTCGGCGGACATATTGATTGTCCGAGAATTGATCTCAAACCGAATCCTCTATATGAAGATTCTGAACTGGCTTTTTTCGACACTCATTACTACGGCGGAATCAGAAAATATCAATGGGTAGCTCTTCCTCTAGCTGTTCATGGACATGTTGTTAAACAGGATGGTTCTGTTGTAAATTTTTCGGTCGGAGAAAATGAGGATGAACCTGTTTTCTCGATAACCGATCTTCTTCCGCACCTGGCTCAGAAGCAGGCTGAAAAAACGATCGCCGAGGCTGTTACCGGAGAAAATCTTAATCTTCTTATTGGAACAATTCCTGTAAAATCATCTGAAGTTAAACTCAAAGTAAAAGAAAAAATTCTTCAGATTCTGAACGAAAGATATGGAATGAAAGAAGAAGATTTTAACAGCGCAGATATTCAGATGGTTCCTGCTGGCAAAGCCAGAGAAATGGGTTTCGACAGATCCATGATTCTTGGGTACGGTCAGGATGATAGAATTTGTTCTTTTGCAGCATTCAAGGCTTTGATGGATATGAATGAAGTTCCTGAATATACAGCCGGTGTTCTTCTC
>JAEWVM010000038.1 GCA_023396615.1 Spirochaetota bacterium
TTAAACTTCGCGGACTTCCTGTCCGCTACGAATGCAACTTCAAATCAACTTAACACCTCAAACTCTGAGGTATCGCTTGAGGTCTCCCGCTGGGAGCTAAAGCTCCTCTCGCGGGCAATGTTTCTACATCCTGTAGAAACTATTGATTTTTCCTATAAAACTCTATCAAGCCATTTGTAGATGAATCGTTTGAAAGTGCCGTTGAATTATTCTCTAGCTGAGGTATTATTTTCTGCGCGAGAACTTTTCCCAGCTGAACTCCCCATTGATCAAATGAAAATATATTCCAGATAATTCCCTGAACGAATATTTTATGCTCATACATAGCTACGAGTTTGCCAAGAACTTTAGGAGTAAGTTTTTTTGCCATTATGCTGTTAGTCGGTCTGTTACCCTCAAAAGTCTTATGCGGAATCAGTTCTTCTTTCTCGCCTTCTTTGCGAAGATCTTCCGCTGTTTTGCCGAAAGCAAGAGCCTGCGGCTGTGCGAAGAAATTGCTCATAAACTTAATATGATGATCACCTATCTTATTCTGGCTTTCTGCAAATCCTATAAAATCACAAGGAATCAGCTTCGTTCCCTGATGTATCAGCTGATAAAATGCGTGCTGTCCGTTTGTTCCCGGTTCACCCCATATTACCGGACCGGTGCTGTAATCGACTCTCTTTCCGTCTCTGTCTGTATATTTTCCGTTTGACTCCATATCTCCCTGCTGAAAATACGCAGGAAAACGATGCATGTATTGATCGTAAGGCAGAATCGCATGAGATTCAGCTCCAAAAAAATTATTATACCATATTCCGAGAAGAGCCATGATCACAGGAATGTTTTTATCAAAAGATGTGTTTCTGAAATGATTATCCATTTCATGATAACCTTCAAGAAGTTTATAGAAATTATTATAACCGATTGAAAGCATAACAGAAAGACCGATTGCAGATGTTAGAGAGTATCTTCCGCCGACCCAGTCCCAGAATTCAAACATATTGGCAGTATCGATTCCGAATTTTGATACTTCCTCGGCATTTGTTGAAAGTGCGACAAAATGCTTAGCTACGGATTTTTCATCCCCAAGTTTTTCAACAAGCCATTTTTTTGCACTTTCTGCGTTGGCCATTGTCTCCTGCGTAGTGAAAGTCTTTGAAGCGACAATGAAAAGAGATTCCTCAGCATTAATAGCACGTAATGTTTCGGCTATATGAGTGCCGTCTACATTTGAAACAAAGAACATCTTAAGGTCTCTTTTGGAATAAGGTTTGAGAGCTTCTGTTACCATAACAGGACCCAAGTCAGAACCGCCTATTCCGATATTAACCACATATTTAATCGGTTTTCCGGTGAATCCTTTCCACTCGCCATTTCTAACTTTTTCAGAGAAAGATTTCATTTTCTCTAAAACTGCAAAAATATCCTCAGTTACATTCACTCCATCAACATTGACCGGAGTCTTAGAAGTGTTTCGCAAAGCTGTGTGTAGAACTGAACGGTTTTCTGTTTTATTGATTTTCTCACCGGTAAACATGTTTTCTATTTCTTTTTTCAGCTCTGACGATTCGGCAAGAGAAATGAGAAGTTTGATAGTTTCTTCATTGATTCTATTTTTCGAATAATCTAATAGAATATCTCCCTCATTAATCGAAAACTTAGAAAATCTTTTTGAATCCTTTGCGAACATATCTCTCATATGTTCATTTTTAATAATTTCATAATGCTCTTTGAGAGCCGCCCACTCTTTTTTTTCAGTCAATCTGTTCATTTTCCGCTCCAATATATTATTTCCATAAAACAGGAAATTGTCTTGATAATTTTCCCGTCGAAATTAATCTTTTATCAAAGGGAAAAGCGTCAATCAATAAATTATGTCCGGTAAAGATTCCTCTACCGCTAAAAAAAGCGGATTTAAAATATTAGTTTCAATAGTTGCTGCCTGTGCAATATCATCTTGTGCAGCGCCTATGTTTTTTCATACCCGTAATCCATATAAAACAGACTATAAGACAAATGTTACACTTATCTTCTGGTATGGAGATCCACGGTATGTCATGTACTTTAAACAGAAAACTGATTTTCTAAACGGCATCGAGGTAGATCCGCTATACACAGAATACCGTGAGCAGCAGACAAACCGGTTCGGAAAAGATGAAGAAAAAGCCTTTAATACTTTTAATTTTTACATGAGTATCGATTTTTAATATTTTTGTTCAAAGCGCTTAGCACACCGTCTATCCTCTGATCATATGAATTAAGCTCTTTTGCTTTTTTTATGCACTCTTCAGCGAGTTCAAGCCGTCCTGAAGCAAGCGCGCTTTCTGCCGATTTTAACCATCCGCCGTAATAATTAGGAACAAGATCCGTAACCTGGATGTAGCTTTTCAAAGCGGATTCAAAATCACCTTCAAAGAAAAAAGCCTTGCCGTTTCGGAGATACGGCCATGGATTTAAGGGCGAAATTTTCGCAGCCTTCGTATAATATGATCTAGCCTGAGGCATTTTATCACAGTCAAGTTTATAGTCTCCATGTAGAATTTCAGTAACCCATGAATCCGATCCGATATTTTTTCTGTGATAATCAAAATCCTTATCCCGATACCAGGACTTTTCTCTTGTGATGGATGCGCAATTTAAAATATCGTCAATCATATCATTTGATTCATCATCATTTCGGATATAAATTCCTTTTGTTTTTTTGAACCAGTCCGAGTCAGAAATAAGTCCTTTTTTTACCGCCTGATTATATAATGCAGTTCCCGGATAATATGCAACAGGTGATACGAGAACATCACCCGGAAGAATCTTTGCAATGAGTTCTTTTGTTTTACGGACATCAGCTTTTGTCTCGTCAAAAACTCCGCACATCAGATAGACGGACAGATAAACTCCGGCACGCCGCACCATTTCTGAAGCCGAAATTATTTTTTCCGGAGTTATTTTTTTATCATATAGCGAAAGTATTTTTTCAGAACCCGATTCAACTCCAAACTGAATATGCTCTAATCCCGAAAGTTTCATCGCAGTAAGCATTTCAAAATCGATAGTATCGACCCTGCTCTGACAGTTCCACATGATATATATTTTATTTTTAATAAGCTTGTCGCAAAATTCCATTACTCTGGTTTTTTTTAATGTAAAATTATCGTCTCTTATTCCGAAGTAAATAATTCCGTAACAGTTTTGAAGATATTTTATTTCTGCAATAATATCATCTACAGAAGAATAAGTGACCTTGCGCGTCCAGTATGCCGGCGACGAGCAGTAAGTGCATGAGTTAGGGCAGCCTCTGGAAGTAATTATATATTTAAACTGCTCATTTGGATTAATTCCGATTGATATTCCTGAAAACTTTGATGAAAGTTTTACTTCCGAAAGATCGTCAAGTCTTCGGCATTCGTATATTTTTCTTTCTTTCTTTCCTGAAATTAAATCATCAATAAGATCAAGAAATGAGTTTTCGCCCTCACCCTTAATCACAGAATCCACTGACGGAAAACGTTTCAGATATTCATCCGCTAAAAATGAAGCATGTACACCGCCGATTGTAAGATGAAATTTTTTTCTTCCTTCGAAAAGTTTTATAAGTTTATTGGATTCGTTTTTATTATGCGTAAAAACCGAAATTCCGAGAACATCAGGTTTAATTTTTAATATTTCATCATGTGCTTTGGTACTGCCGATATGAGAATAATTAGCAAGCACGACATCATGTCCTTTAGATTCAAGAAATGATGCGATTGAAAACAGACCTACCGGAAGCAGAGAGATATAGTAATCATTTCTGTCTTCATGGTCGCACAAATATACCAGCATTATCTTCATTGTTCACCGCTGACTTACAGAAAAACATTACATAAAACTTTCAAGATAATTTTGTTTGACATCATACTGCCTACGCGTTTTAGTTCACTTAATTAATACTAAAACAGGCATTTAATGAAAAATATAATTCTCGGACTTCTTGCCGGTGCTCTATTATCCGCAATTCCAATGATCAGATTTGATGAACCTGAAATCGTCTTGCCGGAATGGGAAGGCTCCTTCAATCCATCGCTTAAGATTCAAGCCTCGCCGTATATAAAAGACGGCATCGGCTCTTTTTCAGTAAAAACTCCTTCTGAAGTATATTCTCTGAAGACAAGCGGAATATCATCATCAGCTCCTGTGCCTGAAGGATATATAGCCTCAACAAGCGGAAACGGACAATATTTCGCACTGTACCAGAAGATCGGCGAATCTGTCGATTTCTACGATATTACATCAGCAAGATTCTGGCAAAAAAAATCCGAACAGTATCCGTTTATTTCTTATAATGGTAAACTTGTATTGCTTCTGGTCGCAGATCATAGTGAAGTTAAAATTCTCGACAAAAATGGAAATCAGCTTGAAAACAGGATTGCAGGCAGATTCTGCACAAATATTTCCTTTTCAAAAGAAACTGATTATGCCGTGATTGGATTTCTGGATGGATCATATTACCTGATTGATGAAAACGGTAAAACTATTCACTCTGGAAAAACTGTCGAGAATCTCCCTGTAAAAACTGCATCTGTTAATATGAACGGATCATTTGTTGCAGTTCATTTCGGCAATGAAAAAAAAGATTATCTCAAGATAATAGATATTAAAAAATCCAAAGAATTTACTTCACAACTACCGAACGTAAGCGTTACAAAAACAGCTGTTGATATAAATAATGACGGAAATTCAGTAATTATCAGCGGGGATCAGATTATATTTTTCTCCAAAAAATGCAAATCTATTGCCGCTTATAAAATTCCGGAGATAAGAATCGGCCACACTTCCGCTTTAATGACCGGAGAATTTGCGGTGCTTTCATGTATGAACAACACCGGTTCAACGATGTTCATGTTCAGTCTTGAAAACGGACTGCTTTACAACAGAAATTTCTCCGACAAAGCAATAGAACTTAAAAATTCAGGTAATCTCATTCTTGCAAGAGGAACGTCGAATCTGTACTGTTTAAGTTATTCCCGATAGAACCACGAAGATCTTCGAGAAGCTGTGCAAAATCATTTCGGCCGTGTTTGATGCACCCCTTTAGAAGAACTTCTATTTTTCGAAAGATTTCTTCTTTAAGTTTGCATTCTTTATCAGGTAAAAGCCTTTCGTATGTACCGTCTAAAAATTTTATCATCGAATAAATTCTATATCGGTCCATACCCCACCTGGAGGAAGAAAGCTGATCGTGTGATCCGCCGTATTTAATAATCAATTTTTCATTTAAAAGACCAACGGGTTCTCTTGAAGATATTCTCAGCCATAGATCATAATCTTCACAAACCGGCATTTTTTCGTCAAATAAGCCGTATTCATCGAAAATATTTTTTTTTACAACAACAGCAGAAGGAGAAACCAGGCATAGTTTTAATGAATTAAAAAAAATATCTCCGGAGATTTTCTGGTGAATGTTTTTCGGATTTACTTTTTCACCACGCCGGATCCATTCTTCATCTGATTGAAAAATTCTTATTCCTGGATTTTTAATTATAAAGTTATGTTGGAGAGTTAATTTATTATTCTTCCACTCATCATCCGAATCCAGAAAAGCAATATATTCGCCCGAAGCCTTTCTGATGCCGGCATTACGGGCCGAACTCACGCCGCCATTTTCCTTTCTAATCACGACAATGTCTGACCGAAAGATAGATTTATCAAAACCGTCAGTTGAACCGTCATCGATAATGATCAATTCATAGTCTTGATAATCCTGCGATAAAACAGAATTAACCGTTCTTTCAATAAACTCTTTTCTGTTAAATACCGGAATTATTACCGAAAAAAACGGTTTATTCCTTGAGCAGAAATTTGAGCGGACGTTTTTTAAGCTCATCTGAAATCTCTTTTATTGTTTCACTTGTTTGTCTTAAAGTCCCCATGGTTTTTACGACATCTGCCTGGGAATCATCAAGAATATTGCTGAGAGTAGAGCTTGAAGCAGATAGTTCTCCCAGAAATTTACGGATATCCTGTTTACTGTCGCTTGAAATATCCTTTATAATATTTACCGTGTCTGTTACAGAAACAAGAAGCTCATGAACATCTCCCAGCAAAGCTTCAATACTGACATATTCTATCCCTTCGAGTACATCTCCTGGCTGAAGCGGTTTGCCTTTTTTAACCGGATTTCTTAATTCAATAACAGCATCACCAATAACATTTTGATTTTGAATAACTGCTACACAGTCTTCATTTAGAAAAATCTGGTCAGAAATTCTCAACGTAGCCAGAAAATGAAGCTCCGGCTGATAAACAGGCTCAATAGAAACAACCCTTCCGATATCATAGCCTTTTACTTTGACGGCGGTTCCGTCTTTTATCATTTTGATATTGTCAATTTTAAGATATACATCGATTGTATCTGAACTTAGCGAATATCCGAGTTTAAGAACGACAAACACAATCATCAATACAATGGGTATTATAAAAAAAAGACCGACTTTTATTTCAAAAACACGTTTTGCCATTTCAGCCTCACACCATCATTGGTCCTTTCGGAGAGAATGTCATATATTGAACCACATATTCATTTGTTGTCGACAAAAATTCTTCACGGGTACCGTCAAAAACAACTTCGCCACGATAAAGCATTATGAAACGGTTTGCGATATCGGAAAATACTGCAGGATTATAGGCGACTATAATAACTGACTTAAGAGGTGAATCAGCCCATTTTTTCAGAGAACGCATAACAGACATAACATTCAGTACACATTGTGCTTCAAGAGGATGTTCAGCAAGAAGAAGATCCGGATTAAGGGCTATTGCTCTTGCAAATGCGGTTTTAAGTCTTTCTGACTGGTAGATGTCGACCGGACGCATATCTCTTGAAAGATCTATATCCATTTCGTCAATAAGCTGATTAACTTTGGAATCTATTTCATCAGAAGTCATTTTTGTGTGATATCTGAGAGGAAGCGCTATATTTTCATAAACGGTCATATTAGTAATAAGACCATAACCCCGCTGAAGGTATACCATATCTTTTCTTATGATATTGCGCTCGAAATAAGAAGCATTTTTAACATCATGTCCTTTAAAAAAAACATCACCTTCAAAATCATCAATTGCACATGAAATGAAAGGGCATATTTTATCGATTCCCGAGTTTTCAAGTCCGAAAAAAATAATATTTTCTCCCTGTTTAAGGTCAAAACTTATACCTCGAAGAGTCGAATGGATATCGAGCATATAAGACATGTTTTTAACCGATAAAAAACTATTTTCCATATCCTCTACTATAAACCTATCATAAATAAAAAAGAAATGAAATCAAGGCATTTACAATGAAAACGGAAAGAAGAGTGCGAACAACAGCCCTTGAAACATAAATTGGAATTTGAAAGGCAGTTGAAGGTCGGAATCCGTAATAACAGCATATCAAAGGAATAAGAATCCCGTACATCAAACTCTTCAGAAAAGTTATAAGAAGATCTTCAAAAGAAAAAGCGTTTATTATTGTAGCTAAAAATTGCTGAGGAGGAATAAAGATAAATAATCTTGAAATTAGATAACCGCCGGCAAGAGCAACAACATCAAATAGAATAACAAGTGAAATAATAGAAAGAATACTTGCAATGATTCTTGGGAATACAATATACAGCTTGGTATCTATTCCTAGAAGTTCCAAAGAACGTATTTCGTGATTCTGTTTTTGTGTCGCTATTTCTGCAGAAATAGCAGAACCGCTTCGGCTTGTAACAATCATCGCTGTAGCGAGAGGCCCGATTTCACGGATTATTATTAAAACAAGCAAATCTCCTATAAATGAATCAATTCCGAATTTAGGGAATTTTTGTGATGCCTGAATAATTACTGTTGCTCCAAGCATGAGAGCAACAACTGAAATTAAAAAAACAGCATCAAGTCCGGTATACTTAGTCTGCAGAAGAATTGTAGAATAAAGTGAACGCATTCTGAGATATTTAAGTGACTTAAAAGAATTGAAGAATGATTTGAGATAATGCTGAAATTCCATATAGCCGGAAAAAAAGGCAATAACCTTTCTTCCGGTAAGTGCTAGAAAATTTTCTATTTTACCCCGCAATCTCATGGCTTCTTCTACTTTCCGGCTCTAACAATGTCAAACAAATATGTCATTCTTAATAGAAATAAAAGACACATCTAATGTTATGAGCATTTTTTTTAAATATTTGCAGAATTTTTGCCGATACATTATATTGACTATGGATATTTTATAAAATATCACGTCTATCCCCGGAACAATTGGAGTAAGGGATGTATTTTGACTTTAAGGGGTTTATTATGAAATTTATTCAATCAAAAAAAGCTGTTTGCGCGTTTTTGGCATTATTTGCTTTTTTTTCTGTTTCTTTGCATTCGCAGGGAGCAACAGCTGCTGCATCTGATGCAGAAAAAAAGGAAGCAGTTGCAAAATCAGACGAAGATTCACCTTCCGACATGACAGGTTGGCGTGTTACTGATTTTCAGCCCTACATTAAAGCTCTTGCTGAACTTGAAAAACTCAGCGATGAATATTCTGAAAATCTTTTGAAAATGGCGATTGACGAATATTCTACCGGTCTTGACATCCTTAGCGATATGGAAGTCGAAGTTAATAAGTTAAAAGCTGTTTTTGCCAAGAAAAACAATTTAAATGAAAGATGGTATTGGCAGGAAATTGACAGAAAAAATCAGGAGAAACGCCAGATTTCTTACTTGAAATATGAAGCAAAAGTTAAATCGATAACTTATTTCACAAGAGCAATCAATCATATGGATGATATTCAGTCAGTTAAAATTAAAGCTGATACTGCATATATAAACGCTCAGATAAAACTTTTTCAGGCTTATGTTTCTACACAGTATGACATACAGAATCTTCTTCCTTGCATTCCTGTTCTTGAAAGATATGTGCAGATAAATGAAAAAACCAAAAACGACGTTTGGGCCTATAACTATATGGCAAGCTGTTACGGGTTTATGGAAGCTTCAACTGCAAAGAGCAGAATTATTAGCGAAGAAGAAAAGCTCAAATGGAAACAGAAAAAGAACAGATCTCTTCTTACAGCTGCGGAGCTTAAGTACGGAATCGATACTCCTCAGTATAAACATCTCAAAGAGACTGTTGAACTTGATGAGAAAAAGAGTGCATCAATTAACGATTTCAGATAATACCCGTTTCAATATAAGAATTCATAAGAACTCTCCATCAAGGGGAGTTCTTATTTTTTTGCCGTCAGAAGCTTTCTTTATCAATGACTCATACGTGGAATTATAAAGCTTAATTCCAAGTTTATTATGTTCTTCAAGTATTTCTTTCAGTATTGTTTTATCTGTCAGCGGATTTACAGTCACGGCTCTCAAAACCGAAATCTTTTGCGGTGAATACTTTGTTGATTCCAGTACCGTCCTTGATACAAATGAATTATCAGCATCCCGAATTAACCTGTGAAGTTCAACATTCAGTGAGTTTATTAAAAGATTGAGGTTGAACAGGCGGGCTTCAGCGTCATCTCCTCCTTGTAATTTTAACTCAGAAAGTCTTTCTCTGATTTTTTCAGGTATGAAACGGTAATTGATTATAAAAAGTTCAGGATAATTGAGAAGTTCAAAATTTAAATGTGTTTCAATCATCGATCTGTATATAGATGTTAATTCAAAAGCATATTCAAACAATAATCTGAATCCTTCCGAACCAAATACTTTCATGGCACTCCATGGCCGCAAAACCGTAAATGGCCGGGATCCTTCTACCGTAAATCTTCCAAGATCGACTGAATCGGGTCTTAAAATATAAGTTGAATTGCGTTTAATGTTTTCGAGATCTCTTTCATTTTTAAATAGAACCATGCCCATTGAGTTCGGTGAAAATAATAATTTATGACAGTCGAAAGTAACTGAATCTGCTGATTCTATACCGCTGAAAAGATGTCTGTAAGAATCTACAAAAAGAACAGGTCCGCCCCACGCTGCATCAACATGAAAATGTGCACCGACTGAGTCCGCGCATTTTCTTATAGCATTAAGGTCATCGATATTTCCGGTTTCAGTTGTTCCGCCGATTCCTACTATCGCAATAACCATTATCTTTTTATCATGTGTCAAATTATATTCATTTATAAGACGGCATTCATTTACTAGAGAATCAATTTTCATTTTGTTGTTTGAATCTACAGGGATTTTTATTACGGAATCTTCTCCAATACCGATAATTGAAGCAATTTTATCTATTGAATAATGCCCTCTCTGAGATACGATTATTAAGGCTTTTTCGCAATTATAATAATTCATCGCCTCGCGTATTCCTTCTTTGGAAACACCGCCAAAAGAACCATGAGGCTTAAACAGTTTATTTCTTGCGACAAATAAAGAAGTTAAATTGGCAAGGGTTCCGTCTACAGTTACTGCTCCAAGAGAAACTGAATGATTCTGAATATTTTTCTTATAATAAGATGAACTCTTGGAATAAACAAGCCTGTGAATCCATGCGATAAACTCACGTTCTACAAAAGTAGAAGCTTTAGCGGTTTCAATTTTTACCTGATTCTGATTCAATGATGCTATTATCATTTCAACTAAAACAGCAAACCACGGTACAGGACTCGTCATATGACCGATATAATAAGGTGAACCGACTTTGACGGAATGTGAAATTATTTTTTCATGAATTTCCGGAAATATTATTTTTAGAAGTGAAGGATTTCTAGGGATATCTTCCTGAGAAAACATTTTACCGAGATCGGCAATGGATATTTCACTATGAAGTCCGCCTTTTTCAGCAAAATACTTATGAAGCATATCAAGAAGCATATTGCCGTATTCAATAAACTTATCCTGAGAATCCGGCAGAATAAACAGCTTTTTCAGGTGATCGAAATCGGCTTTAACTTGTTTTGTCATTATTAATTCCAATAATACCATTATCTAATAATGCTTAAAAATAAAAATCATTTTTTATAATAATGATTTTTTTCATAAAATTATTTCAACTTTTTAACATTTAATTCCGATAATAACGTTACGGGGGGATGATATGACACTAAGCCAGAACGGAAGCTGGATTTTTCCTGAAAAAATAGAAATAAATGACATACATCATTATTCCGAACAGTTGAGCAGGGTTCGCTTTGATAACAACATCTTCTTTGATCTCAGTAATACTCACACCATTCATTCATCTTTTGTAGGTTTTCTGATTATTGCCAAAAATGAAGCCGAAAGAAAAGGCGGTGAATTGAAACTTACACTTTCAGATGAAATGAGCAAATTATTTTCGTTATTAAATATTGGGGATTATTTTAAAGATTAAAGTGAATATGACATCTTTATTCTAGATGAAATAAAAAATCTTTCTTCATGACGCAGATGACAATATGCATGTATAATAGTCTGCTTTCCCCTTTGGAAAATACCCTTAGCAGAAATCTTTCTCCTCGTTTCATTTCCGGTACTGTCGATATAATCAATCATAAATTCGCGTCCCGGAATTATCGTGGATCCCCTGCACTTTTTTGAACGTAATTCTTTTATAAGAGCATCACGAAAGGACGGTCCTGCATAATATTCCAGATCATCCAGATACCATTTGCTGTGAGTTTTATCTTTTTGAATAGCACGAAGAAAAACATTCATGCATGCACTGGCATCCGAAAAAGCACGGTGATGTTTTAACTCAATCCCAAGATGAGTACAAACTGTATCAAGCTTATAATTCTCAAGCCCGGGAAAAGCTCTGCGCGAAAGACTTACGGTATCGTATGCACTAATAAAACGGAAACGTTTTCCGCATCTTCTGTATTCCATTTCAAGAAAAGAAAGATCAAAAGCCGGATTTTGAATGACAAGAATTGAATCTGATAAAAACGTATTAAAATCCTGAATTATATCAGAAATTTTATCACATCCGAAAACCATTTCATCTGAAATGCCGTGAATCTTGATGCTGTCATGAGGAATTGGCATGCAAGGATCAATCATTCTTTCAAAAGAATCTATTTGACCTTCAAGATTGAATTTCACTGCACCGATTTCGATTATCTTCTCAGTAAAAGGATTAATTCCTGTTGTTTCAAGATCAATTGCGCAAAAAACAGAATCTTTCAATTTTGCATCAAGATAATGCAATTCCTCCATTAAAACTCACCAATCATTTTTATTTCAGTATGCAGTTCGATTCCGAATTTTCCTAAAACAGTTTTTTGAACATGTGATACCAGACTTCGTATATCAGAAGAAGAAGCTTTCCCGGCATTTACGATAAAATTAGTATGAAGCTCTGAAACCTGAGCACCGCCTATTTTATAGCCTTTTAAACCGGAATCATTGACAAGTTTCCAAGCAAAACTTCCTTCCGGATTTTTAAAAACAGATCCCGCGCTCGGAAATGTCCACGGATGTTTCATTTTTCTGTCAGATATAATATCATCTATTTTCTTCTGAGTCATAGATGAGTCACCTTCAGGAAATTCAAAAGAGCCGGAAACAACAACAGCACAGCTTTCAATATCTATTCCTCTGTAATGAGCCATCAAAGATTCTGATTTAACAGTATGAAATGCCCCTTTTTTATCAATATACGTAATTTCCTTCAACCAATCAATAAAAGTACCCATAAATGTTCCGGCATTCATCACTATGCCGCCTCCGACTGACCCCGGAATTCCGGCCATAAACTCAATCCCAGAAAAAGAATTTGCCACAGCAAACTTTATAAAATCATCTTTCATTACAGCAGCTTCGGAAAAAATCA
>JAEWVM010000126.1 GCA_023396615.1 Spirochaetota bacterium
TTAACGGCAACATAATCATCGTGGATAGTGAAAGAGCCACTCTTGATGATAAAATGCACTTCGAGAGAGCTGTCATTACTCTTATTCAGTCCGGTACAAAAAGCATCAGCATTGACCTTAGCAAAACTGTTTATCTTCCTTCTGAGATGATGGGTTTTATGATGTGGAAAAAGAAAGAATTAGTCGATATAAAAATTGATTTTAAGATCTCAGCAATCAATTCTTCACTAAAAAAAATATTTGATAACGCTATGCTGTCACAGTTTTTTGAAATTGATAATAATACCGAAGTTACTGAATGATTATCCTTTTCCCTTCATGTAGCTTATTATACTTTCAATATTCATTATTCTCTGTACTCCGCCGAGCCGTATAGCTTCTCTAGGCATACCGAAAACTACACAAGAGGCTTCATCCTGAGCTATGGTATCGGCTCCTGCCTGCATCATTTCAAGAAGTCCGGATGCACCGTCAGCTCCCATTCCTGTAAGGATTATTCCGGTTGCATTTTCTCCCGCTACAGCTGCAGCTGATGAAAAAAGGATATCAACGGAGGGTTTATGTCTGTTTTTCGGCGGAACATCATTGACTTCAACGAAATATCCTGAGGAATCTTTTCTGAGCAGCATCTGCATACCGCCGGGTGCGATTAAAGCACTTCCTTTTTTTACCCGATCACCGTCGGATGCCTCCTTAATAAAAATCTCAGCAAAAGAATTCATCCTGTTTGCAAATGCTTCGGTAAATTTCGGCGGCATGTGCTGAGTTACAACTATGCCCGGAAAATCCGAGTGCATGCTGGTTAAAATTTCTTCAATAACTTCGGTTCCTCCGGTTGAAGCACCTATTACGTATACAGAATTACTGCTTTCAAGATGGGATTGGGCATTGTCTTTTGAAACCACAGTTCTTTCTTTTACTTTCCGCTGTTTAATCGAAAGATGTTTTGCCGTTTCAATTTTCTCTATGAGCCTCTCTCTAAAATTATCCCATGATTTTCCTGTTTCTTCTGCTTTAGGTTTTAATACAAAATCAATTGCACCGTATTCAAGAGCTCGTATCGTTTCACTTGCGCCTCGATCAGTAAGAGAACTTACCATTATTACCGGCATGGGCTTAATCATCATCAGTTTCTGAAGAAACGTTAGTCCGTCCATGCGCGGCATTTCAATATCAAGTGTAATTACATCAGGCTGTAATGTCTTTATTTTATCGGCCGCTATAAAAGGATCCATTGCTGTACCGACAACTTCGATATCGGGAACATCTCTAAGAGCATCTGTCATAAATTTCCTTACAACAGCTGAATCATCTACAATCAGAACTTTTGTTTTACTCATAAGTCCTCATCCTCTTTTTCATTTTTCCCCATTCTTCTTAAAAAGACCTTGCCGGTTTGCGCCTCCATTATGATCTTTCTTGTTGCCTTTCCGCCTATATCTTCAAGAACAATAGGAATATCCTCAAGCTCAACCATTATTCTCGCAAGTCGTATATTGCCTTCGGCGACAGGACCTTGCGGTCTGTTTAAATCAATAACATTTCCGCCGCCGAATATTTTGGCTTTTAGATTTTTTTTCATAGCGCCGTTGCGGTACATGGATTCGATTAAATTTTTTATAGCACTAATACCATAACGTGATGATATTTCATTTTTAGAGAACTTGTCTTTTTCTGTTATTTTTCCGGGAAGCATAAAATGATTCATCCCTGAAATTTTAATTTCAGAATCATGCAGGCAAACAGAGATGCACGATCCTAATACAGTCGCGATATATTCGTCTTTTGAGCTGACGTAATATTCCCCCGGATAAATTATCATCATGGGTTTTCCGTATTTTCTTCCCTCATGCATACTTTACAATACATCCGAAGACAAAAATATTCAATCTTTTTTATACAGAGTTCTTCCGATATTACTGAAACGTAAATTGAAATTTGTTATATTTTCAGAGTGACCGATAAATAAAAAGCCCGAATCTCCAATATAATTGTAAAACTTCTGAAACAATATTTTCTGGGTTTCTTTATCAAAATATATCACGACGTTTCTACAAAAAACAACATGAAACTTTTTTTTCATCGGATAAACTTCATCGAGGAGATTCAACCTTGCGAAATGTATCATTTTTTTCAGATTATCTTTAGCTTTAAAAAGATTTTTATTATCATTTTTTCCACGTAGAAAGTATTTCTTAAGAAGTTCCGCTTCCATTACAGCGACCTGATCTGATTTATATATTCCTTCGGAAGCAGTTGTTATAACATTTGTATCAATATCAGTTGCAAGTATTTTTACAGGATTTGCTCTTCCTTGAAAATATTCGCAGGCTGTTATCGCTATAGAATAAGGTTCCTCTCCGGTTGAACATCCGGCACTCCATATTCTTATTTCATCTGAAGATTCTAAAGACGGAAAAACAATATCTCTTAGATAATCGAAGTGAAATCCTTCCCTGAAAAATTCAGTTTTGTTTGTAGTAACAGCATTAATGAATTCAACTATTTCTTTTGTGTAATTCGAATTCAGGTAGTCGATATACTCATTATAATTGGATAAATTAAGAATACGCATTCTTCTCATCACTCTGGATTGAAGAAGCGCCTTTTTATTCATAGAAAGCTTTATTCTGCTTTCACGAAATACAATTTCGCTTAAATATTCGAACTGGTCTTCTGTTAACTCATAAATTAAACTCATAATCACTCAAACAGCAAATAATTAGTTTTAATTTCTTTATTTCTGAATGCAGAATCAATATATTCTTTTTCCAGCCTGACGAACTCCGAATTGGAATCATTATTTACTAGAGTTTTGCGAAAAGCCTCACCTGTATGCGGCTTAAAAAGCAGATATCTTCTGAAATTTCCGCCAAGATCCTCAGCCATTAATTCAATTGATTCACGCTGAAGATATTCATGAATAAAACGGATATTACTCTTTACAACCCCGCTTACGGCCCCGCCGGAAACATATCCTGCTCCGAATATTTTAGCCTTAAGAGAACGCCGGTCACCGCCACTTTTAACAAAATCCGCGACAAGAAGTTCTATATTATATATGCCGTGTTCTGCAATTTCATCGGCATATATTCCCTCTGTACCCAATGTTCCCGGTACAATAAAGTGTCCCATTCCTCCGATTCTCAAAACAGGATCATAAAGACATATCACGAGACAGGAACCTGATATAGTGTTAACATAACACCTTTGATCTGTAAAAAAATGCTCACCGGGATAAATGACATAAAGAGGAAGTCCCTCTCTATAATTGTCAGTTTTAATCATCAGGCTGTTTTATCT
>JAEWVM010000150.1 GCA_023396615.1 Spirochaetota bacterium
CAGCGGCGCGTTTTCCGGCTTCGCCCGGATGTCTGGCTAAAGCATCTTCGGCTTCTTTAACAACCGCACTAAGCGCCTGTTTTCCGGATATGCTTGAATTAATCAATGAACCTATTTCAGAAATATCAGATTCAGTTAGAGTTTTTCCAATACGGTCAAGAATCTTGATATCATAAGAATCATCTTTTAAATCCATAGCTTCGCGTCCGCGTTTTTCAAACTGTGATTTAAAAGTTAACACAGGGCGCTCGAAAAGAAAGAGGTAATCGAAAATGATTCCTGAGAAATCACTGATCATTATATCAGAATGAAACATTGAATTCAGGCCGTCCTTTTCTCTATCCCATTTAAGGTTTTCAGTTTCAGGAAAGTTTTTCATAAGGTCGTCCATAAGATTCTTTTCAGAAATAAACGACTGAGGATGAGGCCTGACTATGATGTTATATGCGCCGCAATCAGAAAGAGTCTTTAGAAGTTTCTGCCCGTATTTTGAAAGAAGACCGTGACTGCCCCATGTCGGAGAAACAAGAACCGTAGTCTTTTTCTCACTGAACATATTATATACATAACCGCTGTTTTTGAGTTTAGCGCGAAGTTCATCAAGATAAGTTGAACCGATCATTTCGACCTGCTTCTTGGCAGATCTGCGTTTTTCTTCAAGTTCGGCAATCAGATCCCTGTCCGCAGTTCCGCCGACTAAAACGCTGTCAAAATAATCAAGCGAGAAAGCCTTATAGCTGAAACATGTTCCGGTTGCGTGAGTTATATGAGAATAATGCTTAACGCCCTTGCTTTTTTTTATCTGAAGAACTCCGAGTCCCGGAGTAGTCATCAGAACCATTTTGGCTTTAATTTTATTGAGAACGAAAAAAGCATTGTGTCCTTCACCGATAAACTTCTTTTCAACATTAGCAAAGTCAACAGCAAGGCCCGGATCATCGTTGCGGCTTGTAAAAAACATGGTCGGAATGCCGCGCGCGTCAAGCTCTCTCAAGATCGGGTGAAATACATTCCAGTACTGCCCGCCCTCTGAATAAACTACGACATTATATTCACGCTTTGTATCCGTCATATCGCTCTTTTTGCCGAGAGATTTCATCTTTCCGTAAATAAAGCTTTTAGTAACATAAATAAGAATTGTTACCATCGCTATTATTACTGATACGATCATACTTCCGGATCCCGGATCAAGATATGCGTATACATTAGATGGAGTAACAGCAAAAAGCAGAAGAGACAACATTATCAGGTGATACATAAAAACCCCGTTATTTTGTTTTATTCGCCGTCATCAAAGCGCCGGTGCAGTTTTTTTCTGTTTCTGCAGAAGTTTCACGAACACAACGCTTTTGAAGAAGCTGAAAATATTATTGCATGTCCAGTAAAGAAGAAGTCCTGCCGGTGAATTATACAACAGAACTAGAAAAAGCACGGCTATTACGTATATATTGATCCGTTCCATTTTCGAGAGCATTTTGCCGTAAACAAAGCTCGAAACAAGATTTATTGCAGTCATCAAAAACGGCAGAACATTCACACCGTTTCCGAAAAGAGGAAGCAGCATATCCGGACTTCCCAGATCAGAAATAAAAAGAAATGAAACTCCCTTTATCGCGCTGTAATGCGAGAGGAAATGATATGTAGCTACAAAAAACGGAAGCTGAATAAAAAGACCGAGAAGGGATCTGAAAGCATATATAGGATGATAATTGTACTGCTTGTGCAGATTTGAAATATAAAGATGAAGCTCATAGCCTTTAAAGACTTCTTTATATTCATCGATTTTCGGCTTCATTTCCGCCTGTATATTTCTTTCACGCTGCTGAAGTTTTTCAGCATACCAGAAAACAGGAATCATTATAATGTTAATGGAAAAGCTGGTAAGAATAAGAGAAAAACCCTGCGAACCTATAAGAGAGTTGAAATGCCCCGCAAGAAACTCCATCAGCAATTCTATCGGATAGCAGAAAATCATGTATAAAATATTCAAAGTTGCACCTCTAATCACATGGATTTGTTTCTGCGATGCAGATTACACTGCAATGTGCAGGCGCATTATTGACAAATTCCATGCTGAATTTGTCAATAATATTAGCTCAAGGCGTTTCAGACACCGATTGACCGCATGTAGTCTTTCAATACCACAGTAAAGCGTTTCATTTCTTCCGGCTTAATGTCACCCATATTAGCTATTCTAAACGTGTTAATATTACCCAGCTTTCCGGGATATATTGTGAAACCGAAACTGCGCGCATAATCGTGGAATTTTTCAAAACAGTATTTATCTGTTTCAGGATTCAATACAGCCGTGATAAAATGAGACTGGTGCTCTTCTTTCACGAGCATTTTAAGCCCTATTTCTTTAACTGCCTGAACGAAAATCTTCCAGCATTCAGTATAACGTTCGTAACGTTTCTCGACAGTTTCAATTTTAGTTTCAATAACCGCCTGACGGAGCGCATAGAAAGTCTGAACCGGCGGCGTAAAACGGGTCTGCTTTGTTTCACAGAAATACTGATGCTGGTCATAGAGATTTAGGTAATAATTACGCATCGGCCATGCTTTTTGTTTTTCAAGTTCGCTTAATCTGCAAGTAACAAAACCGATACCGGCCATTCCCTGAATGTGCTTGTTCGATGTAGCTGCCATAAAATCAATGCCGAGTTTCTTTAAATCCATCGGCATTCCGCCGTATGCGCTTACAGCATCTACGATAGTTATCATGCCGTATTTTTTCGCCATCGGGCAAATCACTTCAAGCGGATTTAATAATCCGGTTGTGGTTTCATGATAGACGATTGCAAGTGCAGAATATTTACCGGATTTAAATTCTTCTTCAAGTTTCACGATATCAATCGGTTCATATGTCGAACTCTTGAATACCGCCGTATCGATTTTATAGATTTCGGCTATTTTTGCCAGACGAGAGCCGTATGAACCGTTGTCGACGACAAGAAGCTTGCCTTGCGGCGGAACACATGAAGACACCAAAGCTTCATCCGCCCCCGTGCCCGAACATGCGAACATTACGGTTGTATATTCAGCGGGATCGGCAACAAAAGCCGTCAAATCATCTCTGACTTCTTCCATCAGATTTCCGAATTCCATTTCGCGCGGACAAATGTCAGCTACAACCTGAGCGTACTTGACACTGTCCGTGGTAGTCGAAGGACCGGGATTCAATAATACTTCGCGGCGTATATCGTGAATAGATTCATTTTCCTTTATTCGCGGCCATACATCTCTTACTGCACGGTCGAGCATCGCCTCACCGTCGATTTCAGTCCACGCGTAATATTCGATACGGCGCATATAAATACGCTCTTTTTCAGCAACAGCTTCCATTGCATGCTCGTAATCTAGTTTCGCAAGCTCTGAACGGTGAGACACATAATAGTCATTCATCGCTTTAAGCGCGCTAAGTGATAGCTTTGTTATACCGACAAGCTCTCCGCAGATTTTTCCAAGTCTGTTATGATCCTTGCTTACTTTGATTAGAATGCCGTCGCTTGCGCTTTCAAGATATACTTCATCTTCACTGTTAGTCTGACCTGAAGCAAGAATAACGTTATGACGCGGATCATTGATGAGAACTTTTAGTCCGGCTTTATCATAAACAAGATCGCTTTCAAGCAGAAGGAAATCTCCTTTGATGAAAGGAACACAGACTTCAAGAGTTCCCATACTGCTTGTATTTTCATAATTTTCATTTTTTACTGTAGTAATGCAGCTGTACTTTTGGGCAAGTCGGTCATACCATTCATTGCAGTGGCCCGTACCGATTATGATATGCTCGACACCCGATTCAATCAGTTTGATAACGGAACGTTCAACCATTGGGATTCCGTCAATTTCGATAAAACCCTTAGGCATGCACGCGGTACGGTTTCCGAATCTTGAACCGAGTCCGCCTGCAAGAATTACAGCTTGTTTAATCATTCAGAAACTCCATAAACACTTTTTTATTTTCAGCAGGCGTAGAAGTCGGACGTCCGAGATCCTTGCGCGCACCCTTTTTGACTTTAATTTCAATAAAAGTAAGTTTCTTTCCGACAGCATCGGATGAAAGTGTTTTTTCTAAGTCTGATGCAGTTGAAACAGAAACGATATTTTCATATCCGCACGATTTTGCCACTCCGCAAAGATCGATGGAAAGACCTACAGTCGGTTGACCGCCGACAGAATCATGAGCCCCGTTATTGAGAACTATATGAACATAATTTGGAACTTTTCTGTTTCCGATTATTGCCATGCCGCCCATGTGCATTATGGAAGCACCGTCGCCGTCGAGGCAGAATACGGTGCGCGAAGGTTTATTCATTGCAATCGGCAAAGCTATCTGAGACGCGTGCCCCATGCTTCCCACAGTCAGAAAATCTGAACCATGACCCATGCCGTGCTTGA
>JAEWVM010000002.1 GCA_023396615.1 Spirochaetota bacterium
CCCTGACGGACTACAAATGAACCCGTAACAATAAAAAAGATCAAAAGAAGAAAAGCCATATCTCCGATTGAAGTAGCTTCAAACTGAAGATAATCCTTCGGTTTCGGGCTGTGAGCCTTCTGCCGCGACAGAAAGCATTTAATGTATCTTTTTGCTTTCATTATTCCTCTCAGTCCGAAAGTTTTTCAGACATCCTCGGGAGTTTTGCGCTCAATTTGGCAATGTATTCTTCTGAAAGAATGTAACGGTTCTGGACTATGTGTGTAAAAACATAGAAAGCAAAGAGAATCGGAGCCGCTACAACAAGTCCGCCCGCTGTTGTTATGAGCGCTATCTGTATTCCGACTGCTACGACTTTTGCGTTTACGGTGGTAGCCGCTGCGATAGCCTGAAATGCTCCGATCATTCCGACAACGGTCCCTAAAAATCCCAGTACCGGCGCAAGATTTCCGCATCCTGAAAGAAGACCCATTCCTTTTTCAAGAGAGCTTGCGAAAACCTGAAATTCGCCTCTTAGTTCATCTTCGAGTTCTTCCCTGTATTTCGCAGTTGATTTAGACGCAATTGTATCCAGTCTCTTTTGCAGACCTTTTGCAGTCCAGGCATCTTTTCTGAAATAATAAATAACGCGTTCTATGATAATAGTAAGACCTATTACTCCGAGAGCTATTATGAAAGGCATCAGTTTTCCGCCTGCCTTTACTGTTTCGAACAGACTCATTCCTTCAAATGCGTCAGCACCTTCCTGTGCAAAAAGACATCCTGACATTAAGGCTAAGAATGCCGATGTAATGATTTTTTTCATTTATTTTATCCTCCAATTATATGCGGTTTCTATTTATAACAAGTGAGTCCGCTTTATTTGTCACTTGTATCATACATATTTTTGTTTTATAGTCGTCCGGACTTCTAAGACCGGACTATTTATTATTTTTATACATTCTTGATGAAAATCTTTCTCTAAATTCAGACGGAGTAAATCCCTTGAACTTTTTGAATACATCGTTGAAAACTGATTTTGAATTAAAACCCGATTGAAAACAAACCGAAAGAATGTTTGCGGACGGATTTTCACTTAAAAGCTGGGCCGCGTATTCAACTCTTGATTCATTGATGAATGTGTAAAAATTTTTGCCGAAAGCGTCATTTAATATCTGGGAAAGATGATGAGACGGCACACCTGCTGATTCCGAAAATTGTTTGATTGTGATTTCGCTTTCGAGATATAATTTGTCTTCTTTGAGAGCTTTGTTAATTTTTGAAATGTATTCTTTTTTCTTTTTATCCTCGATGAAATTCTTTTTATACTTTTCGTTTTTTGCAGAATCTTCTTTTATCTCAGAATGAATTTTTCCGTACACGTCCGGCATCAGCAGAATAAAGTATCCGATTGAAAAAAACATTATGACTACAGCGACAAAGAATATGTTCAAAGTTATGCCTGCAGCTGTTTCACTGAACATGATTGAGCACAGAGTCGAGAAAAATGTCGCTGCCCATATAAATGAAATCACATAAATCAGAATTGAAAGCCATCTGCAGCTGATTTTGTGTATGTCTGAAAAACTCTGAAGAATGCGTTTCTTGTACCTGTTCATCGCTTTGCGTGAGAAAAAAATATAAACAAGGACTTGCAGATAAAATGAGATATTGGTAATTGCTGAAAAGATTATTTCGCCTTTGGTATCTTCGGATTCTTTCAGGTTCTCTAATCCGGTAACGGCAATATGTATGAAAATTCCGGTAAGAATGAGAGAAAAAACGATGAAAGGAATAAAATGAAGAAGATCTTTTCTTTTTAAATTTTCTTTTTCAGCTGTAATGAATGAAACATAAAAATAGAAAATCGGTCCATAGAGAAGGAATATTGCATTTTCGAGTAAAAAAAAAGGAATGTTGAAATAAGTCAGATCAGCTTTTGATTTTACGTCAATGGCGAGAAATTCGGTAAATAGCTCAATTGTAAAGAGAAAAAGAAATATTGATAGAAACTTGCCATGTTTTTCTTTTTTAAAAAAAAGAGCCAAGGAAAGAAAAAGTCCCTGAACAGCACCTATTAAAACGAGAAATTTCATTTTCTGCTTACGGCTCCTTTAAGAAATAGACTTCAAATTAATAACAACACAGCAGAAAGAAAATGTCACAAAAATAATATAAATATGAAACACTGAGCAGAAAATAAACAATGCCCGGCATTGGATAAAAGTCATTTATTTTTTTCAAGCGTAATTTATATATTAAAGAGTTTTGAATGCTTAAAGCAGGTTAAACTTATCAATTGATTATAAGTATTTTATTTTTAGACTGAACGTCCGGTTAAAAGCGTGTTCCCGCAAAAAATCCGATTTTTCCAGAGTCTATCTGAATTTTACATTTTTGCTTTCCATACATCGAAGCGTGCCAGAATGCGTAAATTCCTGCCATAAATGAATCTTCGTTATATCCTAATAAATATTTCATGTTATAGTGAATTACCGGATAAACTTTTTTAGAGTCATCCTGCTTGTCTCGCATATTGTATTCTGTAATAGACGGACCTGCAGCAAAAATTACTGATACGGCAGCGAAAAAGCCTCTATATACAAATGCATGAGCATATCCTGCTCCGGCATAAAAATTAACTGCATTAACCTCGTTAACATCTGCCGCGAAATCAAAGTCGTCTCTTGCTTTGCCGGGGATTAAGCTTGAGTCTGAAGAAACACTTGTAAGATCGAGTCCCAGATATAGAAGAAATGAGCCGCTGCTTTTCTCTATGGGTTCCTTGCAGTCATATACATTCGCAAGAGAAAAATTGTCGGAAAAGGAATAATAGACATTTGAGCCGATGTGACGGGTTTTAATATCTGATCGTATTGTTTCGGTATCGCCCGCGGAATAATCGTAACTTCCGGGATTATCCATGTAAACTCCCTTCATTTTTTGATAGTAAACTTCAACGCCGATGTGTTTTTTGAACATGTATAACTGGTAGTCTGTTGTTTTGGTTTTGCCATGTTTCTGTGTGCTTTTATCATACCACCAGCTTTTTGACATGCTGAATCCGAATTTTTTGTATGAAATCGAGAAACCGCTTGCCCATTTCGCGTTTGAATCATAACTTAATTCATTGTCACCGTTTGTCACATTAAGAGACATCAAAGGTGTTTCTGTAAAAATCTTAATTGAATAATTTTTTTGAGAATTAATTGTCTTATCTGCTTCGGATGACGAATCCTCAGACGAATAGAGTGATAAAAATGAAGTACAGAATATTAATAAAAATAAAAGACCTTTCATTACGTTCTTTCCTCCCTTATATTGATGGTTTGCGGGTTTCTATTTAGATGATTAGATTCATAAATTGATACAATTTTATTTATGCTAAATATGATTGTTCAATTAAATCATGTTTCAAATACATTGTCGTCCGGACTTATTGGTTCGGTCTCTTTTGGATACATGAGTCAAAAGGTTTAGTATTCCAATATATTCTATTTTCGGATTAAACTATTAGTTTGCAAAACCACTGATGATTAATGACAAAATTTCTCTTTACAGTTTTGGGGCATGTTTGTTTTATCGAATCTGAATTTATTATGCAGTAAAGGGATTTTATGTCTTCCGTCTTTTTCAAAACAATATTTCTTCTTGTTCTTTCAAACCTGTTTATGACTTTCGCGTGGTATAGTCATCTCAAAAATCTGAACGGGACGAAATGGTATATCGCGGCATTCGCAAGCTGGGGAATAGCCTTTTTTGAATATATGATACAGGTTCCGGCTAATCGTATCGGATATACCGAGCTTTCGCTTGGCCAGCTGAAAATAATGCAGGAAGTCGTAACTTTATCGGTTTTTATTCCTTTTTCGGTTTTTTACATGAATCAGCCGTTTAAGACAAATTATATCTATGCAGGGGTCTGCATGGTCGGTGCAGTCTATTTTATGTTCAAGTGAGGATTATTTATGGATATTTTCAGCACACTTTTTGAGACGATTGAAGACCGCAAGGGCAAAGATCCGAAAGAATCGTATGTTTCTTCGCTGATGGCAAAAGGAACGGAAAAAATCAACAGCAAAATCACTGAAGAAGCAGCCGAGACATGTGAAGCGGCTCTTGAGAATGACAAAGAACACCTGATTTATGAAATCTGCGATCTTATTTTTCATACTTTTGTGCTTGCAGGCTATAAGAACATAACTATTGATGATATAAAGAAAGAACTTGAGAGACGGCATGGAACGAGCGGTCTTACCGAAAAAGCGCAGAGAGGAAACAAATGATTAGCGACAGAAACCGTCTAAGATTTGCCCTTCCGGGAAAGGGAAGACTGAGAGAGCCGACTATTGATCTGCTTCAGAAATCGGGATTCAGCTTCAGAGAGAAAGACAGACATCTTTATGCAACATGTACTAACGAAAATATCGTTTTTATTTTTGTGCGTGCAGATGATATCCCTGTTCTTGTGGAATCCGGAGTTGTAGATGCGGGAATTACCGGAAGTGATCTTGTAATTGAAAGAAAAGCATCTGTCAACGAGGTTGTTTCGCTTGGTTATGGAAGATGCAGACTGTGTGTGGCTGTCCGTGACGAATGTCAGGAATCTTCTCTAAAATGGCTTGAAGGTAAAAGAGTTGCGACTTCTTTTCCTCATATAACACGTGAATTTTTTCTTTCGAACGGAGTTAATATTGAAGTAATCGAAATGAACGGATCCGTCGAAATTATGGTTGCGCTCGGTCTTGCCGATGCTATCGTAGACATAGTTGAAACCGGAGACAGTTTGAGAGATAATAATCTCAAAGTTTTTTGCGATATCGGCAAATATGAAACGGTTCTTATTTCAAACAATGCTATAAAAAATGATGCGCGTATCGAGAAGGCGAAACGCCGTATTGAAGGTGTTTTAACAGCAAAAAGATACAGCATTCTTGAGTATAATATTTCGGAAACAGTTCTTCCGGAAGCGGAAAAAATTACACCGGGATTTAAGTCTCCGACCATATCTAAGCTTGACACGGAAGGATGGGTGGGTGTAAAAGTGATGGTTGAGAAGGGTTCAGTTCCGAAAGTTATGGATGAACTCGAATCTCTCGGCGCTACGGCTATTTTTGAGACAACAATAATTAACTGCCGCTTATAAGCGCGCAAAGGAGATATGATGGTTTATGTAGTTTACGGAATAATTCTCGTTGTTATCATCGCCGGTTTTATTGCTTATAAAATAATCAGAAAAAGAATAACGAAAAAGATTGCTGCACAGCAGGAAGTCGTTAATCAGCACAAGCAGACTGTAACTATTTTTGTTATTGAAAAGAAAATGGCGAAAGTATCTGAAGCTAAACTGCCGAAAGCAGTTGTAGATCAGATTCCGGCTATTTATAAATTGAAAAAACTTCCTCTTGTTACTGCAAAGGTTGGTCAGCAGATTGTTACTCTTATTTCTGAGGATAAGATTTATTCAAGTATTCCGGAAAAGAAAAATGTGACTATCGAACTCGCGGGAATTTTTATCGCAGGTATAAAGAATCAGAACAACAGCGCTCCGAAGAAAAAAAGGAGATAACATGAAACCGATTCACGAATATACAAGCGCGAATTTTATAAAGAAAATAGATTCTGAAGACAGATTTATAGCTATTGAGGATCTTGCCAAAGTTTTCGAAGGAACCGAAATTTGTTCGAATATCGACAAACTCGTTTCCGCACTGAAAGAGCGTGAAGAAATAATGAGCACGGGAATCGGATGCAATATTGCGATTCCGCATGCAAAAATCCCTGAAGTAAAAGATATTGCCTATGCAATCGGTGTGTCGAAAAAGGGAATTGATTTTGATTCAATGGACGGAAATCCTGTGCATCTGGTGATACTCGTTGTTGCCGGAGAAAAACAGCATAAGGACTATCTGTCTCTTCTGTCCAATATCATGGCATTCCTCAAAGATCCTGCTATTAAAGATAGTGTTATTAATGCAGAAAATTCTCAGCAGGTGTTTGAGATTTTGATGTCTGCGCAGGCCCGCTGAAGACTGTTTGACTCACTGAACTAACTTAGTTTTTAACCATTTGTTGACTTATACCGCCTAACGCGTTATAATACGTTAGGCGGTTTAGATATGAAAGAATATTCTCCTATTCCTCTTAGAAAATTTGTCGCACCTGAATTTTTGTTCGGTTGCGGTGCCATCCCGATGCTTTCCAGGTATATTAAAAATCTTGGAGTAAAGAAAATACTTCTTGTTTCCGATCCGGGTGTTATTAATGCGGGTTGGGTTTCTGTGATTGAAAAACTAATAAAAGATACCGGTATTCCTTATGTTCTATTCGGCGGTGTTTCTCCAAATCCGCGTGACTGCGAAGTCATGACTGGTGCCGAATTATATCAGAAAGAATCATGCGACATGATAGTTGCTGTCGGCGGCGGCAGTCCGATGGATTGTGCCAAAGGAATCGGAATAGTCTGTATTAATAAAAGTCACATTTCGGAATTTGAAGGCGTAGATAAAATTCCTCTGCCTGGTCCGCCATTGGTTTGCATTCCGACAACATCCGGTACTTCTGCGGATATTTCACAGTTTTCGATAATACTAGATTCTGTAAGAAAAGTGAAAATGGCAATTGTCAGCAAAATTTTAGTTCCTGACGTTGCGCTTATTGATCCCGCGACTCTTTCAACTATGGATGCAAAGCTCACTGCCGAAACCGGAATGGACGCGCTTGTTCATGCGTTCGAAGCATATGTTTCAAACGCAAGCTCTCCGATAACCGATCTTAACGCTTTGCGTGCAGTTGAGCTCATACGTAATAATTTAATCGGAATGATAAAATGCGGCGGAAAAGGAGAGCATGCGGATAATATGATGCTTGGAAGTCTACTTGCCGGTCTTGCTTTTTCAAACGCGAGTCTCGGAATTGTACATGCAATGGCTCATGCCCTCGGAGGATTTCTGGATCTCAGGCACGGAGAATGCAACGCGATTCTTCTCGAACATGCGGTGAAATATAATTATGAAAGTGCGCCTGATAAATATAATGAACTTGCATCAGCGATGGGTATTGAAACAAAAGGAATGAATGATTCTCAAATAAAAAAAGCCCTGATAGAAACTATTGCAGAATTGCGTTATCAGTCCGGAATCCGTCACGGATTTTCTGCTCTTGGTTTAAAAAAAGATGAAATACCGGTTCTTGCGGATTATGCTCTTGCCGATGCGTGTATAGTTACTAATCCGCGCGAAGCCGAAAAATCCGACATAGAGGAACTGTATGCCGCAGCCTTTTGACGGAATCAACGATAAGGATATTCTCCGCAATAAAATAATGGGGATGGGGGATGCTTCTCTGAAAAAGAGTTATTATACTCAGCTTCAGGAGCATGTGCTGAATCTCGAAAAAAGCCGCATGGAAACCGAAGAATCTTTCAAGCGGGCGGAAGCAAATAAAAATCTTTTTATCGCGTTATTCAATCAGGCGAGCGACGGAATCATCGTTGTAGATTTTGAAAGCGGCAAATTTAAATTCTGCAATAAAGCGTTTTCTGATATGTTTGATTATCACTTGGAGAGTCCTCTGCTTTCGTTTGCCTCAGCTCTTCCCGCAGAAGATGCAGAAAATCTAGAAAGTGCCTTGAGAAAGATGGCATCAGGAGAAATACGTTTTTTAAACAATGTGGTAATCCATAAAAATGACGGTGATATTGTTTATGCGGATATAAGCGGAAGTGCTGTTGAAATAGAGAACAGTAAATATGTCTTAGCTGTTTTCCGCGATATGACCGGCGCAAGAAAGCTTGAACTTGAAAAAGCGGAATTTGCATCAAAGATTAACCAATCTCAAAAAATGGAAGCGATCGGGACTCTCGCTGGCGGAGTCGCACACGATTTTAACAATATCATCGGCGGCATAATGGGCCTTGCGGAAATATCTCTCGATGAAACACGGGGAAACACCGAACTTCAGGATAATCTGAATCAAATAATAAAAGCATGCAGAAGAGCGCGTGATATAACAACACAGCTTCTGTCTATTGCTTATAAAACAGAAAAGAAATATGAGCCTGTAAGTTTTAATGGAATAATCCGTGATTCGGTAGTTTTATTGAAAGCAACCCTTCCAGCCAGTGTTTGTATAAAAATAACTGAATTCGCCGAGGAAGATGCTGTTCTGGCTGATCATGCGGGGATAAGCCAGATAATTATAAATTTATGTACAAATTCCGCACACGCTATGAATTATTCGGGAGACATCCGTATTAGAACCTCTAATGCGTATGTCGATGAATATCTGATGCAGAAAAATCCGGAACTTTCACCCGGCAAGCATTTTCTTCTTGAGGTCAGTGATACGGGATGCGGAATTCAAAAAGATATAATAGACAGGATATTTGAACCGTTTTTTACAACTAAAGAAAAAGGAAAAGGAACCGGGCTCGGTCTTTCGATCATTCATGGTATAGTAAAAAACCACGGCGGAGTAATTTCCGTATACAGTGAAGAAGGAATGGGTACAACATTCAGAATATTTTTTCCGCTTGCGGCAGATAGAGTCAAATCTCCCGTCACAGAAGAGTCTAGCCGGGAAACTGTAAAAAATGCTCTTGTTTTGTTTGTTGATGATGAAGAGGTGCTTGTAAAGGTCGGAGAAAAGATACTTGTGAATATGGGAAACAAAACTGTTTCATTTATAAATCCGATAGAAGCACTTGCTTATTTTGAAAATAATGCGGAGAGCATTGATGCGGTTATAACGGATATGGCAATGCCTAAAATGAACGGACTTCAGCTTGCAGAAAAAATACATGCCGTCAAAAAAGACGTTCCTGTAATTTTATGCAGCGGATATAGCGATGAGCTTATGAAAGAAAACACCGACATGAAGGATATTTCGCGGCTGATTATGAAGCCGTTTTCCGCAGTTGAGTTGACAAAAGCTCTAACTGAAATTCTTAGCACGGTTAAAAAACAAAGAGCTGATTAACAGCTCTTTGTTTTTTAATTTTATCCGAGAATCACTTCGACTTTGTGAGTTCCGTCTTTAAAAAGAGGAACTATGTTACCTTCAACGCTTTTTCCGTCCACAGTCATGCTTTTCACGCCCTTGCATACTTTAGAAGGATTTTTAACTTCGATTTCGTATACCGCGCCGCGGTATTTTCTTGCTGCTGAAAATCCTTCCCAGTTTTTAGGAATACAAGGATTGATTTCGAGTCCCTTGTATGTCGGAAGAATTCCCAGAATATATTTTGTAGCAGCCTGATATGTCCATGAAGATGTTCCCGAAAGCCAGCTGTTTCTTCCGAGTCCGAACTGCGGATGCTCGTTGCCGAGAATGTTCTGCGGATAGCAGTAAGGTTCAGCTTCAAACTCATCAATTTTCTCGTTCTTAAAAGCAGGGTTTATCTGATTATAGTATTCATAAGCGCGGTCGCCGTTGCCTATTATGGTTTCAGATATCATTGCCCATGGATTTGTGTGAAGGAATATTCCGCCGTTTTCTTTTGCTCCCGGTGGATAAGTCGAAACTCCGCCGAGATTTCTGTCGTAACCGTTATATCCGGGACCGCTCAGCTTGATTCCGTTTGAAGTATTTAGATGCTTCCTCACGGATTCCATTGCTGTTACGGCTCTGTCTTTGTCGGCGAAACCTGCCATGATATTCCAGCTTTGTGCATTTACATAAATGCTTCCATGCTTGTTTTCTTTTGAACCGAGCTTTGATCCGTCGCAGTCAAAATATCTGAGATACCATTCTCCGTCCCAGGTTTCTTTGTTTACGGTTTCTTTCATTTCGTTATAGTGCTTTTTGTATTCGCTGACTGCCGCAGAATCGCCAAGAGCTTCCATCATGTCTATCATTTCAAGGAGAGCTTTTCCGAATTGAGGCGCAACAAAATTTGATTCAGCTCCGGTACGTAAATTTACTGTATCATTCCAGTCTGCAAATCCCAGAAGCGGAAGTCCGTGTTTTCCTTTGTTTTCCCATGTGAATTTAACGGCACGCTTCAGATGCTCAAGTACTGTTCCTTTTTCAAGAGGTTTTTTGTCCGCGTCTTTTTCGTAGAAAGGAATTTCCGTTTTAAGGAAGTCCATGTCGCCCGTTTCTTTGATATACGCATTAACAGCCAGAATGATCCAGAGATGGTCATCTCCGTAAAAATGAGGTCTGTCAGGGAATTCATGAGAATCGCCGACAGTAGCTTCCATTGTTGAAGGAAAAAACTGATGCATCGCGGAGCCGTCACGTTTCTGAACATGAAGCAGTTTGACGATAAGATCTTTTCCTCCTGCCGGATCATTTGAAAGCATTCCCATTACATCCTGCGAGCTGTCACGGAAACCGAGACCGCGTCCGCCGAAACCGAGCTGATAAAGAGAAAGATCGCGCGACCAGTTTTTCGTCATGTAGCACTGACGCGGATTATGAATGTTGACCATGCTGTTCAAGTTGGAGTCTGGTGTCTTGACCTGAAGAATTGAGAGATATTCGTCCCAGAATTTTTTAAGAGCATCAAATGCCGCGTCAACATTAGCGCCTTCGCGGAACTTCTTGATATTCGGCATATCTTTTTCAATCGAAGGAGTTTGCGATAGCTGAGTGATTATGCGCTTAGTTTCTCCATTAGCGAATTTGCCGAGATGATGAAGAAGAGCTCCGATATTATCGCCTCTAAGAGCCTCGTAATTTGAAAGTTCATCATTGAGCAGTGATAGAGGAGCTTTCCATGTTCCGTATTCATTGTCTCCGAGAAAATTCTTTCTGTCTGATTCGAATGATGAAACCGGATGATTTGATGTGAAATAATTTTCGGCAGTACCTTTCATCATGAATGCGAACTGTGAAAGAACCATCTTTCCGTCGGATTCTTTGTGTGCCTTACTCTGCATTGTCTGAGGAACCCAGTCTGCGTTGGTGAACTGTTTGAGGGCGTCAAAGTGAGTGTATTCAACAACCGGAATGTAGTCTATTTCAATTTCCTTTCCGCTCTTATTGGTAATCTTGATATCGCGGATTACACGGGATTCTCCTGCCGGAACGAAGACTGTGATTTCGGTACGTATTCCGTAAAATTCACTGACGAACTTTGAATAGCCGAGGCCTACATGGCATTCGAAAAGATCATACTTGTCGAGTGTAGGAACGAAATATGGAGAAAAAATTTTGTAGGTTCCGTTTTCTTTAAAACGGATATATGCGCTTTCTCCCTTGAAGTCCGAAGAAGGCATTTGCGGAATGTATTTGAGAATTCTGTTTAGAGCAGGGTCTCCCTTGCAGATCAGAGAGCCGCCGGTGTGGTCCACGAATCCGCCGAAAGAAAGTCCTCCGACATAATTAATCCATTTGACCGGTGTTTTCGGGTTTGTGACGACATATTCCTTTGCGGCGTCATCAAAATAACCGTATTTCATTATTTGATCCTCCTAAAAATAGCGTGCGTAATAATTGTAGATTAAGTGCGTTTCATGGTATGAATTTGTCAATTTTATTATTGCAAACGTTTGTATGCAGGATGCGTGTCAGGGTATTTTATATTGATTAATAGTCTAGTGTATGAAAATATTTATTATGATGCAGGCCTAGAGATGAGTGGCATGCGAAATACCTTCCCAAACATTTTTGATTAAACATAATTTATCAGAGGAAAAAAGAATCTCTGGCAATAGTTTAATTGTCTGAATAAGTAATATTTACTATATCGGCTACTTTTTGTAAGGCATCTGAAAGACTGCTTTTCTCGTAATAGTTAATTAGCTTTGAATAAATGACTTTCTTTTCACCGTTTAACTCTATTTTGAAAAATTTTGATTCAAATTCCAATATTTGATAAAAATCTGAAGACGCCAAAGCGTTTTTCTTTCGACTAATTGTTTTCAGCCGTATCTGTGTTAAATCGGGTTTTGCTAATATTTTATTTTTAATTTTTATTGTGCCGTCTGAGCACTCCCAGATTAAGGGTTTAAAGGGGGAAAAGAATCTTATTAATAAGATTATAAACCAGGGGATCATACATAATATAACTAGTTGTTTTAATTCCGGTCTTATGTAAACGAAATTGTTTTGATAGTAATCAATAATCAGAAAAACAAATGGGACGGCATTAATTAAGATAAAAAGATATATGAATTTATTTAAAAAATCTTTTTTCTCTAATTTGGTTTTGTGTTTCCAATCTCTGTGGAATATTAAATCGCAGGAACCATTTTCTTTTTCTATTAGCTCCCAATTTTCAGTTTTTATACTCATATAGTAATTTCTCCTGTTAAACACCGATTTGCAGTGATTCCGCATTTGGAAAAATTCATGTATCGCACAGAAAATCCATCAATGAATATATCGCTATTGAATGATTCGGTCAAATATAATTAATGCAAACAGATGAAAAGTATCTTCTGGGCAGGTTTAATTGTGATGACTATCTCAGCTGTTTAGTCTGTTGTTCTTGTGAAATCAGTTTGCTGAGCAAAGAAGGGTAGACTATATTAAAGATCATTCAAGTGCTGACTTCAGTCATTCTTTGTGCAGAGATTGCGCGAATAAACTTTATCCTGATATGGATTTTGGAAAAGATGATGATGCTTAGTTGAAGAACTTATTTCCTTATAAGTCAGCGATGTAAGGCTCATGGCGCATCCAGGTTGTCTCAATGTCTTTATGAAAAAATGTTCCCCATCTGGTTTCGTCGAAATCGCAAAGTTTCATGTCTTTCAGATCCGTATAAATTCTGTCCATTAGTTTGGCGTTTTTGCTTTTCAAAAGTTTTTGAATTTTTGCCATGAATTTTTCGGGCTTATGTTCAGCTTTTTCTGTTTCTTTGAGCATCCACTTCTGAAACGGATACAAAAGTCTGTTATGATTAAGAATCAATCGGCATGAGTACATGATAAAATTGCCGACAGCAAGGTTTTCAAGATAGCGGTTTTTATGTTTTTGGGCTTCAGAGAGAAACCATTTCCATGCTGTAAGTTGTGCGAAAAACCTTTGGGCATGATCCTCTCTGGTTGATTCATTGAAAACAGGAATTTCTTCCACAAGTTTTTTGATGCTGTCATCCTTGCAGAAAATGAAAAAAACGTCTTTGAAGGCGTAGCGGGTCGGTTCGTTTCCCTTTTCTTTTACCTGGCGCAAATAATCCAGATTGACGCATTTGCCGTCTACATAACCTTCAGAATACGTGCAAAATTCCCGGTTGAAATAGAGCAGATTGTCATCGGATTTTCTGCGGTCATATTCTTTGTCGGTTAGAACAAAAACTATATCAACATCTGAATTGTCTCTTGCATACCCGTGCGC
>JAEWVM010000026.1 GCA_023396615.1 Spirochaetota bacterium
ATCCATTGCTGCAGAAATTTCTTCAACTGATGCTGTCACTTCTTCTATTGTTGAAGCCTGATTTTGCGCATTATCAGCAAATGCTATTGTGGTTGAACTTGAATCCTGAGCTGAGGATGAGAGTTCGCTTGATATTCTGTGGATTTCCTGAACTATTGATGATATTTTTTTTGAGAAAGAGTTTAATGAATTTAATAGTTCTCCGAACTCATCTTTTCTTTTCTCATCAATAGTCTTATTGAAATTACCTTCAGACATAACATGGGCGAGTGTAAGTGATTTTTTTATTGGATTGCTGATTACACGGGTAAGAGTAATTCCTGTTATAATTAAAATTAATAGAACGGATGAAATTAATATAAAAGAGTTTATTATAATCTGTTTGAAAGCTTCTGTTGCTCTTTCATAGTCTGCTTTTGCAAGAATTAGTGATTCATCAGTAAGGTTATTGATGCTGTTTCTCATTTTCGAAAAAGATTCTTCATATTCGCCGAAATAGATATTTTGAGCTTTGTCGATTTCTCTTTCGTCAATAAGCTTTGTTAATTCTTCGGTGATTTGTTTAACCGCTGTATGATTTGATCTGAAGCTGTCGAAGGCTTCAATATTTTTTTTGCTAAAATCGTCGCTACCATGAATTGTTTTAAATTTGTTAAATCTGGTTTCAGTTTGATCAATATTTTCAAAAATTTCTTTAGTCAGTCGTGTATGCAGTTCAATAGGTATTTTGTTTTTGTTCATTGATTGATAATTCAGATAATGGCTTATTGCAATGCTTGACTGATATGCATCCCTGTCTGATTCAACGAGAAAGTCGATCCCCTGCATGTGTATTTCGTAAATTGAATCAATATCAGCTTTCATTGAAAAGCTGAAACGAAGAGAAATAAGAAGACCTGCTGAAACAGCAATTACGATTATCCCGAAAAAAAATATAAATTTAGTTCGTGTTTTCAGATTGTTGATCGACGGCATAAATACCTCTCAATAAGTATTATATTGTTATAAATAAATAATAAGCAATGAGTGATAGAATTCAGCATTCAGGAGTATAATCGATCAACTTGTTGAAATCAAGAATTAATATTGCAACTGATGTTTTCGCATGATCTGCAATTTGGATTAATATTTTATTGCAATTTATATGGAATTATTCCGTCATTAAATGTATCAGTGTTTCTAAAAATAACCGGAGGATAATGGTGAAAATATTAATAGCGTACTATTCAAAAACAGGCACAACAAAAAAAGTGGCAGAGATTCTTTCTAAAAAGCTTGATGCGGATATCGAAGAGCTTGAAGATAAAAAGAAAAGATCCGGTATACTGGGATGGATCTTCGGAGGAAGAGATGGAATGAGAAAAATTCCTACGGAAATCGGGGAAATTAAACATGATATTTCAAAATATGATATTGTTCTGTTGGGAGGACCGCTTTGGGGCTTTAATAGTGTAGCTCCGGCAGCTAGAACTTTTCTTACGCAGAATATTAGTAAAATTAAGAAAGCTGCTTTCTTTATGACAAGAGGAGGCGGTAAGCCTTCAACTGCTGCTTTAGTTGATCTTAAAGATATTTCAGAAGGAAAAGCTCTTGATTTTACTCTTGATTTGCGTGAATCCGAATTAAATTCAGATGTTTCCCGTGATAAAATTGAAGAATTTATACAAGTAATAAAGAAGATCAAATAGCAGTCTGTTTTTTCAGACTGCTATATTAAAAAGTATTCGTTTAAAAAAAGCTGTTATTCAAATGATTTAGTCAAACCGGTTTTGAATTATTGATTATTTATCGAATACGGCTTTTTTCCACCTTCCTGATCTCCATCTTAGATAAAGAACCGCCGGGAAAAGCATAAACATTATTACAAGAGCGAGCCATGCAGTTTCACCGCCCAAATTGAGTTTGATAAGAAGGACATATAGAATTCCAACCAGAGTCCAGTGAATTACTGCCATTGCACCCATTGTCCAGAAAGTGTCACCGGATCCTCTGAGCGCGCCGGCAAAAACAACCATAAATGCTTCGATCGTTATGTATATTGACGCAACTTTTATCATAAACACGGCGAGATCAAATGAATCAAGAAATATCTGATCTACAGGATCCGGTCTGAAAAAGTTGACAAGAACATCCGGAAAGATGAGAAAAGCAACAAAGACAAAAGCTGTAAAAATCCATCCGACTCTTAGTCCAGAAAAGATTGAACGTTTGATGGCATGTATGTCTTTTGCTCCGACATATCTTCCGACAAGACTTGTTACTCCTGTTTCAATTCCCATTAGCGGAACGAATGTAACCATGTCCCAGTTGAACATTATAGTTGAAGCGGTTGCAACCGCGAGTCCCCGCGAATGAAAAAGCATAATCATTCCCTGAAAGGCTATCATGTTTAAAAACATTTCACCGCCCATCGGTGTTCCGAGTTTAATCAGATCTTTGAATATATTTTTCTTGAACTTGATTCGGAATGAAGTTCCGAAAATTGATCTTCTTGATTTCTTTAAAAATTCAAAAAGAAGTATCAGCACAGAGCATACTCCGCCTATTATCGTTCCTATCGCGGCACCTTTTATTCCCATAGCGGGGAATCCAAAGTGTCCGAATATCAGAATATAGTTTAATGTAAAATTAACCAACACACCTGTGATTGAAGCTTTCATTATTATCTTTGTTTCTCCGATTCCTGAAAAGAATGAAGAAAGAGAATGTCTTAACAAAGGTATTATTGATGCGAATATCAGCATGTCGAAATAGAGAATCTGCGGTTCAAGCTGAATTTGATCTATTCCGGATTTTCTGAAAATCATGTGCATTACGGGTCTTAATCCAATGAGAATCGGCCATGCAAACAATGCTACAATAAATGCGTGAGAAGTAACTGCTCCGGTTTCTTTTTTCCTTCCTGAACCGAATCTCTGGGCTACCATTGCTGTTGAGTATCCGATAAGACCGAAGAAGAAGGTAGCGGAAGCGAAGCTTGCTAAACCTCCGACCATTGCCGCATTCATCTGTTCGGATCCGATTCTGGACAGAAATAGTCTGTCTACAAAAGTCATTACTGAATCGAATGAAAGCGAAATCATCATCGGTACGGCGATTGAAAGCATTTCTTTCATTCCGCCGCGGTGTTTTTTGTCTGCAAGCGGTGCGTGTGAGCTTTCCGCGATAATGTGAAGTTCCTGAATTTCGAGTTGCTCGGCATTTTCCTGAGTCATAAATTTCCCCGTGAATCTGTATGGCTGCTGCCGGTGATGTCTAAACATGCTTAGATAAACGCATATTCAGGCGCGAAAGATTGGTATGATGCGAATGGGTTAAATCGGAAGGTTTTAGAATATCAACTTCATGACGGACATGTGAAAACAGGTGAAAAGAAAATCAAGCAAAAATTCAATAATTAGTTTTTGAAGAAAATACTTTAGTGTAATTTATCAAGAATTCCAGATTCCAGGCTGATCATCACTGATACATTTTCTGTTTAGATGGCTATAAGCGAGTTTTGTAGCCATTCTCCCGCGTGAAGTTCTTTTGAGAAGTCCTGACTGAACCAGAAAAGGTTCATAGTATTCTTCTATTGTATCGGTTTCTTCGCCGACGCTGATGGCGATAGTTTTTACTCCAACTGGACCGCCTTCATAATGATCGATAATTACGGATAAAATTTTTCTATCCATTTCGTCGAGACCGGCTTCGTCAATTCCGAGTTGGGTGAGAGCATATTTTGCTGTTTCGTGTGAAATTTCTGATTCGCCTTTGACGATTGCAAAATCCGAAACTCTTCTAACCAGCCGGTTAACTATTCGCGGTGTTCGGCGCGATCTTTTTGCTATTTCATCGGAAGCGGAATCTGTTAGTGTATAGCCGAGTATTGATGATGATCTAAGAGCGATAGTTTTTAATTCAGGATCTTCGTAGTAGTTGAGTTTGCAGGGAATACCGAATCTATCACGTAGAGCGCTTGTTAAAAGTCCTGTGCGCGTTGTTGCGCCTATAAGAGTGAATGGAGAAATGCTGAGTTTGACGGATTTAGTTCCAACACCCTGACCAATAAGAATATCTATTGTTCGGTCTTCCATAG
>JAEWVM010000053.1 GCA_023396615.1 Spirochaetota bacterium
CCTGAAAACTGCGCGTTCGCTGTAATAACCGAAACAGGTGTTTCTCCGAATGCCGGAGGAGTCACACCGTTAATGACGGAAATTGATATAGTTTTGTCGCCGCCCGGATTGTCAGGGTTTCCCGGATCGTCACTTCCGCCACCGCCTCCTCCGCCGCAGGCAGAAAATCCAAGCATCACTGCGTAAATCAGCAGTGCCGATAATTTAAACTTCTTCATTAGTTCCCCTTAATTATTTTGATTATTGCAAAAAATAAATATAATCTCAGCAATCAGTCATTAGTGTTATATTTTTAACACTTGTTACCATTTAAATTATACATGTCAAGGTTTATATGAATTGTTCGCATTATCAAAATAGCAGTAAGATCGATGTGCTTTTATTTGCGCCCTCACCCCGCTACCGCGCGCCCTCTCCTAAAGGAGAGGCCTATCTATCACAAATTTACTGCTTAAGCAAAATTAAATTATATAAAGAACACCTAAACCGTCCGACATAGTCGGACACCAAATAAGCTGAGTTTTCGCAATCCGCTGAAAGCGGTGCGAAAATCGAAGCGAAAAAGCCGCGCGGCGATTGAGCGACAACTTTTCTTTGGTTACTTTCTTGTTTTGCTAGTGTGTCGGTTTATTAAAATTAATGGACAACTTAAAACCACGATAATACTTACCTCTAAGAAGAGAGGAAAAGCATGGCACGTTATGAAAATAATTCAACCGACCAGGGCATCTTTATATCCTTAAATCTGGATGCTCAGTATGACAAAGGAAGCAGGGAATATATTTTAAAAAAATACATAAATACTAAAGTAAATATATCTGATTTTGATAAAGCTTACAAGAATGACTCTTCTGGACGACCGATTAAAAATCCTCTGGATATCATAGCCGCTGTACTTTACGGCTATATGACTGGAAACAGATCATCAAGGAGTATTGAACAAATGCTCCGTCAGCATATCGGATTTATGTATGTATCAAACTGCTTATCAATAGACCATTCCGTTATATGCGAATTCAAAAATAAATTCAAAGAACAAATTCAAAGCGTTTTTACTAATCTTCTTTTTTTACTTAACGAAATGGGAGCTATCGATTGGGATCTAGTTGTTGGTGACGGCACAAAAATAAAAGCATATGCCAGCAAAGGACGCACTATCGGCAAAGAAAAAACACAAAAGCTACTTCGAACATATAAGAGCATGGCAGAAAAAGTAATGAAGAGAGATTCTGATCTGGAGCAGAGTCGAGAAAATAGAGAAATTCCCATTGATAAATATCATATGGAAAAGCAACGAACCACCCGACTTAAAAAGACTTATGATAGTGTTATTTCAAAAATAGAAAGCATTACACAATCGGATGATACAGAAATTAAAAAAAGTCTGGAAACGAAGTATGTAAATCTTACTGATCCCGACAGCAATATTATGCCGGGAAGCTGCCGCAGGCATTTTATTCAGGGATATAATGCAACCATGATGGTGAGCAACAATGACGTTATTATCGATTTTGATCCGATTACAGATGCCGAAAAAAATCATACGGTAGATATGGTAAGACGAGTTGAAAATGTAAAAACAATAATGAAAGTTAAATCAAGTTCAAAATATTTGTTTGATACAGGATTTCAGGATTTTGATAAAATATTATCTCTTCAGGATGACGGATATGACATGTACGTAGCAACGAAAGAAAGAGATTTTACGGACAAATCTCAAAAACGTCGGGACTTCGCACTTGTTAAAACAGATTCTGGATTTAGTCTAAAATGCAGAGGAGAGAAAATAGGAAAACCTCATTATAATATAAAACTGAATAAAACTTTCTTCTATTTCAACAAAATTCAGTGCGCAAACTGCTCATATATTTCAGAGTGTTATAAAGATGCTAGCAAATCAAAACAAAAAACAGTTTCATTCTCAATGTTTGAATTAAATAGAAAACCAAAAATTGACGAATATCTCGAAAAGATGAAAAGTGAAAATGGGCAAAAGATTTACAGCAGACGGCTTGGAAAAGAACATGTTTTTTCAAACATAAAAACACAGAGAAATTTTCTGCAAACGTATTACAGAGGAAAAGAAAATGTCCGGATGGATATTTGCTGGGCGGCTTTAGCACAGAATATGCAGAAATATATTGTGAGCATGAGGTAAATATTTGGTGAAATAGGTATTAAATCCCAGAAAAGAAAATTCTGGAGGGAATTTTTCAAGCATCCCTCCGTTAAAACTATTGAATAATGAAAAAACCGACAGGCAATTGCAAAAAGAAAGTAACAGATTGGATTCAAAAGGCGCGGAGCACCTTTTGTGTATCGCATGATCCATGCAAACAAGTTATTCTTGACTTTACCGGAATCCGACTAATAATATTAACAGATACGGGGGAGGAATAAATCCGCGGTCATTTTTCAGGATTTCGGTCAATCAAACCGGTCGATGCAAAACAGTTAAAAAAAAATTAAAAGGATTTCAAAATGATTAAATCATCACATTTCACAAAAACATTATCATTCTTCAGCATGCTGGCAATCTGTTCGGTTTTAATGACAACAAAATCTTTTGCAGAAGATAAAAATGCCGACGTAATAAAAGCAGAAACCGAGGTTTCTAAAACGAAATTAGAGTTGGATAATGCCGACAAAAAGCTATCTGAAACCGAGACAGAAATTCAAAACGCGGAAAAAGCAATAAAAGAAGGAAAAGACGAAATAAAACAAATAGAACTCAGTGAAAAAGAGATGGAAAAAGAATATTTTGCAAACTTGCAAATGGCAGAGAAAAGAACAAAATCAAAAGACAAGGATGAGTCTGCCCAGGGTAAAGCAGAGACAAAAGAATTAAGTTCAAAGTTAAAAAAAGAATTAGATGTATTATCTTCAAAAAGAAAAAAAGCCAGCAAGAAAATATCAACTGCCGAAAAAAAACTAACTAAAGCCCAAAACCAGAAAAAATCTGATTCAAGCAAACGCAAAAAGGCTGAAGAAAAACATAAAAAAGCCGTTGAAAATCTTGATAAATTACAGAAATCCGGAAAATAAATTTGAGCCTCACCCCGCTACCGCGCGCCCTCTCCTAAAGGAGAGGGCTATCTATTATAAATCCAAATTTTTCACAGGAAAATATCTTGACTCATTCCGCAAAACGAAAGTACTGAACAGGTAAAAAAGGTTAAGGAGTATTATATGCCAATATCAAAAAAAACAGTAAGAGACATTGACATCAAAGGCAAAAAAGTCATCATGCGTGTTGACTTTAATGTGCCTATCAAAGGCGGAGTCATTCAGGACGACACCCGTATCAAAGCGGCTCTTCCGACCATCAAGTACATTCTTGAGCAGAATGTGAAATCCCTTGTTCTTATGAGCCACCTTGGCGATCCTAAAAAAGACACTGCAAAAAACAAAGAAAAGGCAGAAAAAGCCGGAAAAGCTTTCAACGAAGAAGAATATGTAAACAACCACCACAAAATGGCTCCGGTTGCGGCACAGCTTGCGAAACTTATCAATAAAGATGTGAAAGTTGCTCCTTCATGCATGGGCGACGAAACAAAGAAAATGGTAGACGCTATTTCTAACGGCGAAATCCTTCTTCTCGAAAACACACGTTTTCACAAAGAAGAAACCAGCAAAGAAGCTTCCGAGCGCGAAAAGATGGCAAAGGAACTTGCGACATACGGCGAAGTTTATGTAAACGACGCTTTCGGAACTGCTCACAGAGCTCACGCTTCAACTGAAACAGTTGCCAAATATCTTCCTGCAGTAGCGGGATTTCTCATGGAAAGAGAACTCGAATTCCTTGAAGAAAAAATCGTAAAATCACCTGCTAAACCTTTTGTTGCCATCGTAGGCGGCGCTAAGGTTTCTTCAAAAATCACAGTTATCGAAAAGCTCATGGAAAAATGCGACCGCATCATCATCGGCGGAGGAATGGCTTTTACATTCTTCAAAGCAATGGGCAAAGAAGTCGGTTCTTCTCTTTGCGAAGACGATCAGCTTGAAACAGCTAAGAAAACAATCGAAGCTGCAAAAGCAAAAGGCGTTCAGTTCCTTCTTCAGACTGACGTTGTCGTAGCAGACGCCTTTTCAAACGACGCAAACATCAAAACCGTTGATGTTGACGCAATGCCTAAGGACATGATGGGTCTTGATATCGGACCTAAGTCAATCGAGCTTTTCAAAAACGCTCTTTCTGATGCCAAGACTATTTTCTGGAACGGCCCTGTAGGCGTTTTTGAAATGGAAAAATTTGCTGCAGGAACTCTTGCAATCGCAAATCAGCTTGCATCGCTTACTTCTGCCGTAACAGTTATCGGCGGCGGAGATTCAGTTTCTGCTGTTAACAAAGCAGGTGTAGCTGATAAGATGACTCACATTTCAACAGGCGGCGGAGCTTCTATGGAACTCGTTGAAGGAAAAGTTCTTCCGGGTGTTGCAGCTCTTCTCAACGCTTAATCTCATTTAAAGAAACCAAACCCCGCTCCGGCGGGGTTTTTTATTATCATTTTATTATCGTATCAATTGCTTTCTTTAATCTCAAAATCCCTTCCGGAATTTCTTTCTCACTGACATTTCCAAATCCAAGTAATAGTCCGCCTTTTTTGCCGCTTAATGAATATTCCGCTTCGCAATCAGTCTCTACACCGTATTCTTCAAAGCGCGAACATTCCTCAACGGTGAACTTATGCTTTCTGTGAGCAACATTCAAATGCATTCCCGCAGCGTTTGAATTAATTATTATATCATTTCCGAATACAGCATTCAGCTTCTGCGAAATAAGGCTGTGCTTTCTCTTATATATTTTTTTCATCCGGGCGATGTTTCTCGTGAACGCGCCGCTTCTCATAAAATGCGCTGTTGCAAGCTGAATATGCGATGGCGTACGCATCATAAGCCGCGCTTTTGTCTGCAAAATACTGTCCGCTATGCTTTCAGGTACGACGAGATATCCCAACCGCATTGACGGAAACATGTTCTTGCTGAAAGTCCCGGCGTGCATGACGATTTCGGGATTCATGAGAAATAATGACCTCAAAGGATATCCTTCATATCTAAACTCTGAGTCATAATCATCTTCGACGATAAACATGCCGTTGCGGGCGGCATAATCAACCAGTTTGACGCGGCGCGGCGCGCTGAGAACACAACCGGTCGGAAACTGATGCGACGGAGAAACGAATATAAGTTTTCCTTTGGGTTTTGCAGGAAGAGCAGACGTATCAATACCTGATTCATCGACAGGTATTTCTTTAAGTTTATAACCCGACTGCTTAAAAATATCAGCGGCAAAATCCACGACAGGATCTTCGATTATAAGTTCATCTGAAAAACGCGATAAATGCGAAGCTACCAACAGAAGAGTTTCGGAGGTTCCTGAAGTTATTATCACGCATTCAGGTCTTACGCGGATGCCCTTGACCAGAAGAAGGTAATCACATATTTCAGTACGAAGCTCCATTCTTCCGGCAACAAGCGGATATGATAACACTTCATCATCAGCGAGAGACCATGCATAATCAAGCGAGCGTTTCCACTTCTTAACAGGAAAATGCTTCAGATCAGGAATTCCGCAGTTAAAGCTGATTATATTTTTCTTTTTCTCTTTTTTAATTTTTACAATTTCAGTTTTCTCAAGGCTGCGGAAGGAATCCCCGAGAATGACGCTTTCTGCAACCCATGTCCCCTTTCCGGGTTTTCCTTCAAGATATCCTTCAGACGAAAGCTGTTCATAAACTTCGATGATAATATTGCGGGATATATTATTCTTTTCGTGAAGATGACGGCTCGAAGGCATTTTAGCGCCGGGCGCAAGTTCACCCTTCAGAATTCTTTCAAGAAGCTTTTCATAAAGCTGATTACGTATGGGATTTCGCAGTGACCGGTCAATCTCAATATACATCATGCCTCTCAAGTGGTTCTGTATTTTTATCAAAAACCGGCTCTTACTTTTCTTAATTGCACCGGCTATATTTCTGCATGTAACTAAAACTGATTTTTGCCTAGTTCGCTCAATGTATGAAAAAGATGTAAACCGATCAATTCTTTTTCAGAATGAGTAACTCGCACTCATCAGATAAGACCGGAGGATATATGGCAGAAAAATTTACAAGAAAACTCGGACGCTCGCAGATAGAAGTAAGTGCGCTCGGCATGGGATGCTGGGCAATCGGCGGTCCGTTTTACTACGGCGGCAAACCAGACGGCTGGGGAAATATTGACGATGAAGAATCCGTAAAAGCAATTCAGACGGCTCTCGATCTCGGCATAAATTTCTTCGATACCGCAGATGCATACGGCGTCGGTCACAGCGAGGAAGTTTTAGGCAAAGCATTGGCAGGAAGAAGAAATGAAGCAGTCATTTCAACAAAATTCGCTCACTTCGGCAATTCAGAAACAAAGACGCTCAACGGAACCAACATTTCTCCGTCTTATATCGAAAAGGCATGCGACGCTTCGCTCAAAAGACTGAAGACAGATTACATAGACGTATATCTTCTTCACGAATGGAATATCGGTGTAGCCGATGTTGAAACTGTCTGCTCAGTTTTGGAAAAGCTTGTTGAAAAGGGGAAAATACGCACCTACGGATGGAGCACAGATCTTGTTGACGGAGCGGTTCTTTTCGCAAGAAGAAAAAACTGTTCAGTCATTCAGCACTGTCTGAACGTCTTTGAAGATGCACCTGAAATGCTTAAATTCTGTGCAGAAAACAATCTGGCAAGCATTAACAGAAGTCCGCTCGCGATGGGATTTCTGAGCGGAAAATTCGATAAGAATTCCGTGCTTCCGCAGGATGATGTTCGGGGAGCGGGACACGAATGGGTTCCGTATTTCAAAAACGGACGTCCTTCTGACGAATTCATGAAAATGCTGGATTCCGTAAAAGAAATTTTAACTTCAAAAGGAAGAACGCCGGCACAAGGCGCGCTTGGATGGATTTGGGGAAAGAGTGAAATAACAATACCCATTCCGGGATTTAAAACAGTTAAGCAGGTTGAAGAAAATGCAAAAGCATTGCAATTCGGTCCTTTAACTAAAAATGAAACCGATGAAATCGAAAGTATTTTAAAAAGAATATAGAAGAAACGTAAAGGCTCCGCAAACGGAGCCTTTATTATTTTTAAAAAATAATTTTCTAACTAAACATTACAGTTCGTAATTGAGCCCGACATTAACATATGAAGAATTCTGTTTCTCTTTAGTTCCGCCGTACTCATAATACTTTCCTGATTTAAGAAAAGCACCTTCGACATAAAGAGTTGAACCTTTGGATACTTCATATCCGATATTTGCGTTCAATTCAATTCCCATATCTTTTTTTGTTCCTTCAGGAGTCTTCAACGCGCGGATATAAGCCGCGATAAATTTTGTGCTGATTGAACCGAACTGAGCTTCAACAACGGCACCTGCTGCCATATATCCGTCAGCAGAATCATATTTACCAGAGCCTGCAACATCTGAATTTGTTGTAAATGATCCTCCGTCTTCGATAATATAAAGTCTCCAGAGATTTATTCCAGAACTTGTCCCGTCAATTGTTGAATAAAGAAAAGACTCATTTTTATCAGCAGTATCAGGATCATCACCTGATATCATTGAGAAAAATCCTGTCAGTTTTACCGTCTCACTCAAGCTGTAGTATGGAGCTATATCCAAAGCATATCCTGCGTATTTTACATCAGTTTCTTTATTTTTTCCGCCGGCATATACACCTGCAAAATCAATACCTGCTGAACCGAAAACTAGATTCATGGCAAGAGCCGGCATGTATCCCACGCCATCCTCATATTGGCCGATCTTTGCGCCTTTTTGAGACTGATAAGCAAAGAATGCCGGGCGTATAGAACTTTCACCCATAGTAATTGTGAGATCCGCAGCATATATCTGAGAGTCATTTTTCTGGCCGTAATCGCCTTCAAAAGTCTTGAGATAATAAAGTCCAAGACTCATTTTGTCATTAGAATACAATACCGCTAGCATCGGAATATTATCTCCGAAAATGATAGGAAAATCGATAGTATCAATTCCGCCTTCGAGTGTCAGACCTTCAAATGCGGCAACCTTGCTTTTCACGTAAGCTTGTGCGACTTCAAGACCTTTTTTATCAGCGCTAATTCCGACATTTTCAGAAGTCTTTTCATCATCATCAGTTTCAGCACCGAAAGTAGCGTCATACTCAAGACCCAAAACTGCTTCTGTAGTTCCATTCGAAAAAGATAGAGACGGTCTCATTCTGAATGCCGAATAACTTCCGGCTGATTCTTTTTCAATTCCCTTATAAGCTGTTGCATATGCCGTTCCCTTGACAGAGAAAGACAACTCAGTTTTCGGCGCTGCTGCATCTTCGGCGAGAAGAGTTCCGGCGATAATGACGGAACATAAGCCAAGAATTAATTTTTTCATTTTACCCTCTTTGATATTTGATTATCCGCTAACGGATATAAGCATTAAAACCGGAACGCTTTTTTTAGCAAGCTCCGTGCTTATTTTTACGCAATTTCAAGGCCTAATTTTACAATAGCTTAAACTACATTAACAGCTTGTAAAATTAAGCCCATATGCAGGATAGAATTATGCCTGCATAGAAAGACACTATCATATCAGGGAAAATTTCGCTATTATTTTTTTGATGAAAGCATCTGCGAAATCAAAAATGCCATTTCCATACTTTGAGAATAATTAAGTCTGGGATCACAGTATGTCTCGTAATTCTGAGGCAGATCAGCATGTCCTATTTCGGAAGCGCCGCCGACGCATTCAGTTACTTCATCTCCGGTAAGTTCAAAATGAACACCGGAGAGTATTGATTTTGATTTCGAATGAATTTCAAAGGCGCTTTTCAACTCTGAAAGAATGTCAGAAAAATCACGTGTTTTAATTCCATCGGCATTTTTAATATTTCCATGCATTGGATCGGAACACCATGAAAGATTTAATTTCTTATTATTTATTTGCTCAATATATCTTTCGAGCTTTGATATTTCCGAAACTCCGAATCTGTGAATGAGAATTATTTTACCCTTTTCATTTTCCGGATTAAGAATTTTGATTATTTCGACAAGCTCATCAATATCAGCTTTGGAACTGAATTTTATACCGACCGGATTTTCAATTTTACTAAAGTAATCTACATGAGCGGAGTCAAGAAAACGGGTGCGTTCACCTATCCACAGCATATGAGCTGATGAGTTATAGTAATTACCTGTTTCAGTATTAATTCGGCTTACAGCTGTTTCATAATCAAGCTGAAGTCCTTCATGCGAAATATAAAAATCCGTTGAACCGACAGAATCCTTCATTACTCCGCCGATCGACTCCATGAATTCGAGAGAATCCTTTATTCGTTCTATTATTCCGCTGTATTTTTCCCATGAATCAGATTCTTTAAAAGAATCAAGCTCCCAATTATCAGGATGATGAAGATCCGCAAATCCGCCTGAAATCGCCGAGCGCAGATAATTCAAAGTGACTGCTGAACGGTAAAAAGCCTCCATTAAGCGCGCCGGATCTGGATCCCTTTTCAGCAAATCGGCTTCATAGCCGTTTATAGAGTCTCCTCTGTAAACCGGAATTTCTTTTCCGTCGATATTTTCAAAATCATTCGAACGCGGCTTGGAATATTGACCGGCAATGCGGCCTAATTTTATCACGGGCTTTTTTGCGCCATAAGTAAGAACCACACTCATCTGCAAAAGTATCTTAAGCTTGTTCAGAATAGCAGTTTCACGGCAGTCGATAAATCTTTCAGCGCAGTCACCGCCCTGAAGAATGAAACGCTCACCTTTTTCCGCATCACAAAGCTGTAGCCTCAGTTTTGCAATTTCTCCGGGAAATACTAGAGGCGGAAGTAGTGAAATTTCTCTGAGAACCCTGCTTAAAGCCTCCTGATCCCTGTATACAGGCTGCTGAATAATTTTTTTCTTTTTAATATTTTCCATAATTTCCCAATGTTTCTATAAATAGAAACATTGGGAAATTGCTGTTTTTTGTAAAGCTTTTTTTAATTTCATCATCCGCCATACACTAGAGCCTTTATTAATTGAATACTTGACAAAAAGCATTAAAAAGTTTAATAAGTTATAGAAACAAAATATATAGATTGGGTATTACTATGAAAAAATTTCTGTTCATTATCACTTTTATCCCTGCTCTAATTACTGCAGGTCCATATGAGGATATGGCGGTTTCTCTTACCAAAAACATCAAACTTAATAACGAACCTATTGCCGTTATGCCGTTTACAAGTACGGATTCTCTGGACGGAGATGCGCGAATAGCTACTAACGAATTCGAAAGGGCACTTGTCTCCCAGGATATTAACGTTTCTGAACGTTCTCAAATCGATAAAATTATAGAAGAACAGGAACTTCAGCAGACAGGAATTTTCTCAAACAAAAATGCTGCAGAAGTCGGCAAGGGTGTCGGAGCGAAGTATGTCATCATCGGTACGACTACACGTTTTAACAAATTCGCCGGAGAAACAGATAATGTCGGATTGAAAATCAATGTAAAAATAGTTGATGTAAATTCCTTCAGAGTTATTTCAGCGGCGAGCGGCGAAGTTGATGCTTCGGATGTTTCCAGCAAATACAAAAGAAAAGCACCACGCAAGCCAAGCGAATATCCTTCATTTCTTGACCTGTATGGATCTGTAACATTTTACAAACACGTTGCAAAATATGAAAATATTCTAGGCGATAATGACGTCAAAGTTACTACCAAAATGGATATGGGATTCGGCGGCGGAATCAGATATCTTTCTTCAAGCAAAGGCTTCTTTACCAGCGGATGGGAATTCACAATTGATTCTCAAAAATTTAAAGACAGTTCGCTAAAAGCTAATCAATATTTTTTAAATTATATTCCGATTATAAGAGTTCCTCTTTGGGTCTATTTTCCTTCGCTTTCAGACTACACAAGTATCTATGTCGGAATGCCTATCGGTCTCGGCATAGACGCTGTCGATTACTATGATGGCGGAGAAAAAAAGACTTCAAAAGGCTTCGGTTTCAACCTCGAATTCATGGGCGGACTGAGACTAGGGGTATCCGATTCAATAAGTTTCTTTGCTGATTATAGATATAGACCTCGTACCATGAACGGTATAATAAGAAGCGAAGCAGGCGACTTATCAGTAATTGAAAGATTCAAAGATCATAAAATCAGCTTCGGAATAAGTCTTGCGCCTTAAACAACACTTAACAGATTGATTCACTTTTCTTTAACAGACTTGAAAAGTGAATCAATTCTTGGAGCAAAATATTGATACTTCTCTTTTTTAACTTCACCTGAAACAATTATTATTTTTTTATTAAAATCAGCGCAGTACGCAAGTACAACTTTTCGATTCCGGCTTTCATACACACGGCTTATATATTCTTTGCCTTGATACTTCCCGCCTCCGCTTTTTACCAGACGCAGTCTTCGTTTATCCGCCCATGAATCAAATACTGACATTGAAGTTTTCTCTTCATTCTTAAAACAGCTGACTACAAATTCCGATCCGTCAGAAGCATTAACAAACGGAATTGAAATATCGTCACCATCTCTTCTTTCCCATCCTGATGGAATCATTACAGATATTCCGAACTCTTGAAGATTGAATTCTGTATCTGTTGATATCTCTTTTCCACCGCGTTCCCATCTTTTCCGTTCTATTATCTTTGCGATGTAAGCACTTACCTTCTTATCAGTCTCTATGATGCTTTTTGCAGAAATCGGGAAAACTCCTATTTTTTTAACATGATTCTGGTTAAACAATGCTTTCAATTCAGCATCATAATTTTTTCGCGAGCTTTTGCCCATTCTTGCATAGAAATCCGAAAGCTGTTTAATTCTTACATTATCATCATTAAGCATTTTTGCGATATAATCTTTTGCCCTGGTTTCGGAATTTATTTTCTTATGATCATAATTTTTCACATATGGAAGAATGCTTTTCTTTTCATAAAATTCATTCAGTTCATCGGATAAGATACCGGATTTAGCCGCTTCTTCATACTTTGCAAAGACTGAAGAATATTCATTTATCACATCTGCAGAATATGTTAATTCTCTATATCTTTTCATTTCCGTTTCAATCATGGATGATATTGCAGAAATTTCGGTTTCTGCGTATGGAAACTCATTATTTCCTGATTTTTTAGCGGAATTTTTTTGAACAGCAACATTCTGAATTTTTTTCATAAACAGAGAAAAGTCCGCCGCAATGACTGCTATTCTATCATAATCAGCAGGAGTCATGAATTCCCTGTCTGTTTTATCCACGGAAAAAAATGAACGAAAAGCATCCTGCGCTTTACGCAATTTAACCTTGTTCGCCGCATATATTTTTGAACCTTCAGAAGTCGAATCAAGCAAGGCTGCTGATTTTTCCCTATCATAAACAAAAGAAATGTACTTCTTAACCGGTTCTTCTCTCATCAAATACCGTTCGGCATCTCTAACAATATCATTCTTTGCTTTTTCCTTCCAAGACACAAAAAGAAAGGATAGCTTTACATATTCTTCTGCGGCCTTTTTTTTATTTGATGATGTTTCTGAAGAAAAAAATTTATCGGACAAACCTTCAACTGACTTCAAGAATTTATCAGGAGAAAGACTATCTTTTCTGATTCGGTCAACTTCAGATACAAATTTAGTATAATCAGCATCCTCACTGAAAGTAATTCCTCCTTCAGTTTTAACAGATGATTGTTTTTTGATTTGTGATGAATAAAGCTTATCGGGGAGCACTGCAAAAACTGCCTTCTCAAGCTCGGCGGTTTTATCCAGATAATAGTCTCCTCGCTCAATAGATTCCGCATCATTAATATATTTCAAAAATATTGATGAATCCTTGATTACACCAAGACGTTTTTTGGCAAGATAACTTACTTCTTCAGCAAGAATTGCCGAATCAAAATTATCTTTTGAAATTTCCAGACGGGCTTCAATATCAAATTCTCTGGTTTTGCGGTCAGTTTCTGCCCTGATAATATTTGCAGAAAATTTTCCGGCGTTAGTCTCATCTGCAGAATGTTTCATATCCGCAAGTGCGGAATTTTTAAACTGAAGATACAGCGATTCATAATTGGCAATCATGCTTATCATAAAAAACTCTGAAACAAGCTGCTTTTTGAACTTTGCATCAATCAGCTTATCTATAAGTTTTGCGGAATAAAAATCACTATGATAACCGAAATTTGCATCTGATAAAGAATTTATATTATTAATGATATATGACTTAATTTTATCATTCCATAAATCCGAAGAAAAACCCGCTGCTATTTTTCTGAGATAAGCCGAGTCAAAACTCCGTCTGCAATACGATTCAATGTAATCTTCAGTATCAATTTCAGACGATGAACCGGATGAGATTGTTTTTATCAGATTTTCAGCATAAAGAAGATTGCTTGAAAGAATATCCCCGACAAAAGGATAGATTTCCGAATCCTTAAGACCGTTTATCTCCTGCCTCAGAGAATTTTCGCGCAATTGCCAGTAAACAAGCCTTTTATCGGATTTATCCGGCAAAATTAACTGAAAAGACAAAACCGCACATAGAATGAGAATTTTCTTCATATAACCGAACCCCTCCTACATTATCGGATTTTTTTCTATTTCAAAAAAATAATTACATTAAATTATATTTTTGGACAAATAAATTCTA
>JAEWVM010000095.1 GCA_023396615.1 Spirochaetota bacterium
TCGAAATCGTATATACCCGAAAAAAATGAAAAATTCTCCGAAGAAAGCAGGCCAAGCAGTGTTTGAACCGAAACCGACTGTTTGAGATTTTTCAACTCTGCTATTATATTATCTTCAATAATCTCAATTTCATTTATAGCATCGGTTTCACTGATCTGGTTCTGTCTGATTTTTTTTATCAGATTTCCAGCAGAATCTGCACAAGAAATATTATTTTTCATCAATTTCACCAAGATATATATCTATATTCTTTAAAATAAATTTAGCAATATCTTTTTTTAGAGCCATGCTCAGTTCTTTTTTCAATCCGTTTTTAAAATAAATTGTTATTTTATTGTAATCAGATTCAAATCCGCTTTCCGAAGTTGAAACGTCATTTGCACATATAAGGTCTAGATTCTTTTCATTTAGTTTACCAAGTGCGTATTTTTCAAGATCATTTGTCTCAGCCGCGAAACCGGCAAGAATAAGTTTTTTGAAATTATTATTTTGCTTTATTTTGTTCGATTCCATCAGTATATCAGGATTTTTAACAAGTGTGATGTTCAGTTCATCCGATTTTTTTTTAATTTTGACAGGAGATATTTCTTTGAACGAATAATCGGCTGGAGCTGCGGCCATTATCAAAAGAGCATTATCACATAGCTGACTTGTTACTGCATCAAGCATGTCTCGTGTTGATAACACTTTTATAATTTCATATTTCTTGCCGCTAATAAGATTCTTGTCAACATTGCCGGCAATAAGAACCGTGTTCAGTCCCGCTTTATAAGCCGCATCCGCGATTGAAATTCCCATTTTTCCGGAAGATCTGTTTGTCATAAATCTTACCGGATCAAGCATCTCGATGGTTCCGCCGGCACTGACTATAATTTTCTTATCAGATAAGTTTTTTAGTTTCATTATATATCTGCTCTATATCCGCAAGTTTTCCTGTTCCTTCATCACCGCATACAACTGAACCTTCAACAGGTTCTACGATATGGACTCCGCGTTTTTTCAGAATTTCAATATTATGTGTCACTGCAGCATTTCCCCACATATCGGGATTCATTGCCGGTGCAGCAATAACCGGGCATTTTACAGATAGAAATGTTGTTGAAAGCAAATCATCTGCAATTCCGTTAGCGATTTTTCCTATTATGTTTGCCGTAGCAGGAGCTATTACGAGAATAGAAGCATTCTCCTTCAATTTAATATGACCCATTAGCTTATAATCTCGGACAAAAGAATCCGTAAAAACCGGATTTCCGGTAATTGTTTCAAAAAGCAGAGGCCTTATCATTTCAGTTGAATTTTTTGTCATTATCACATGAACACTGAAACCGTCTTTAACGTACTTTCTTGCAAGTTCGCAGGATTTATAAATAGAAATTGAGGATGATACACCAAGAAGTATCTTTTTCATTTTGATCTCCTGAACATTTTTTCAAATTCAATATCCGTTATATTGAAAACGAACGGTCTTCCGTGAGGACAACGAAGTTCTGCACCCGAATTAAAAACATAATCAATCAGAGTTTTAATATCAGAATCTGTCATTTTATCATTCGCCCTTTTTGCACTGTGACAGGCGGCCTTGGCAGCGATCATTTCCCTGATGCTTTCAAAACGTTCACCGGCACTTTCTGCGAAGTCATCTATAAAGGCATGAATATTCATTCCCTGCAAAACGGATGGAACCGCAGAAACAGCAAAAGTATCATCAGAAATTGTATCAATATCAAATCCGATTTTTTTAAATTCTTCAAGATTGTCCGAAACTTTTTCGAACTTTGTTTTCGGAAGCGTAACCTTTTCTGAAAATATGAGCGAATATGAATCAATATTATCATTTTTTGCAAGTATCGCGTCAAAAAGCATTCGTTCATGCGCGGCATGGAAATCAATAAAAAATACGGAATTATCCTTTTCTGCAATTATATATTTTCCGAAAACAGTTCCGATTGACCTATAATTTGCTTCAGAATGGTAAGTTGAAGAAATATCAGCAGTTTTTGATTCTGTGTATGCTTTAATATTTGAGTTAAAACTAAAAAGGGATGTGTTGGGATGCTCTGATACACCTTTCTCTTGAAGCGGAATTTCATTCTGTTCAAATGATTCACTTGATTCGCTTGCAGATTTTTCAAAGACGTTTCCGGCTGAATAGATTCTGCTGCCGAGAATCTTTTTAGCGGTTGAATAAATCATTGAGTCGATATACTTCGAATCAAAAAATTTAATTTCTTTTTTTGCCGGATGAATATTAACATCAATTAGCGAAGGGTTTATATTTACATAAAAAAAACACAGCGGATATCCGTCTGAAAGAAATCCTTCATATGCACGTTTTAGAGTATAATTAAGATACTTGTATTCTATCGGTCTTCTGTTTACAAAAAGATACTGATCAGAACGTGTTTTTTTGAATGCAGACGGCTTTGAAATAAAGGCTTTTACCGACACGTCTACATCGAAGATTTCACCCTCAAGAAGCAGTGAGTAATCATAAAGATCAGATATTCTTGATTTTTCATCGTTAGTTTTTGAAATAACCGAAGTGGCAGTTTCGTCAAAAGAATATCTGAAAGATATTTCATGTCTTGATAAAGCCAGAGAATAAATCGTTTCTCTAACGAGCTTTTTTTCCGACTGCAGTGATTTCAAAAACTTCTTGCGGGCAGGGGTGTTGTAAAAAAGATTTTCAACAATAACAGTTGTTCCTTCTTCACCGTAATAATCCGTAAATTCAAACGAATCAAATTCTGCAGAAAGCTTTCCTCCGCTATCAGAATTTTTTTCTTTCGACATTATGCAGAGTTTTGCTATAGAAGCGATACTCGCAAGAGCTTCGCCTCGAAAACCGTAGGAGGTTATCGAATATATATCATTTACATCTCGTATTTTTGATGTTGCATGTTCTCTAATCGAAAGAGGAAGGTCATCTTTCGCAATACCGGAGCCGTTGTCCCGCACAATTATTTTCTTCATACCCGATTCAAATACAGATATATCTATTTCGGAACAGCCTGCATCTATGGAATTTTCAACCAGTTCTTTTATTACGGAATACGGCCCGGCTACAACTTCGCCCGCGGCTATCATATTTTTTACGTTTTCAGGAAGAATTATAATTTTAGACATAATTAAAGATTTCTTAATCATATTAAGTGTCAACATCAATTCTAGCAAGATTTTTATTGACAGAAGAAGTGCAGAATCTTTAATTGTCTAACACGGTGAGCGTAGTTCAATGGTAGAGCCCAGGATTGTGGATCCTGTTGTTGCGGGTTCGAGCCCCGTCGCTCACCCACTATTTCTTTTAAGACTTTTTGATTTTTATTGAAAAAACTTGACAGAAATCAGTATAAAGTGTGTTTTAGTTGCATAGCTTGCGAGTGTGGCGAAATTGGCAGACGCGCTAGACTTAGGATCTAGTGTTTAAACGCGTGTGGGTTCAAGTCCCTCCACTCGCACATATGCGGGAATAACTCAGCGGTAGAGTGCAACCTTGCCAAGGTTGAAGTCGCGGGTTCAAATCCCGTTTCCCGCTCATGCCGCAACAATTGTTGCGGCATTTTTTTTGCTCATTATTGTATTCGAGGTATATCGTGAAAATATTAAAAGACAAAAAACTTGAAAATGCATCCATCGAACTTGAAATAGAAGTTGAAAAGGAAAGTATTCAATCCAAGTACGAATCAGCATTCGCAAAAATCCGTTCAGAAGCAGCTATTGACGGCTTCAGAAAAGGGAAAGTTCCCATGGATATCATCAAGAAAAAATTTACAGCTAAAGCTGATGAAATTGCCTGTGATGATATTATACGTGAAACCTATCTTGCAGCTGTAAAAGAAAAAAATTATAATCCGATTTCATATCCTAAAATCGAATTCGATAAATTTTCTAAAGATGAAAATCTTAAATACAAGGCAACATTTGAAATATATCCTATAATCAATCTCAAAGATTATAAAGGTATATCTGCTGAAGAAAAACAGATAGAAATTACTGCCGAAGATCTAAATTTTGAAATTGATGCGGTAAGAGAGCGTTTTGCAGTAATCAACAAAAAAGAAGATGCATCAGCTGTGATAGAAGAAGGAGATCTTGTTAAAATTGACGTTAAACGCACTGATGATTTAAAATCAGATGAACTTGAGTCGCGTCAGTGGGGAACTGTAACAGTCGTTTGCGGAAAAAACAAAGAAGAGCATGAATTTGACAATTATGTCAAAGGACTGAAAGCAGGTGAAGAGAAAACAGTGAATTTCTCATATCCTAAAGATTATTCTGTTAAAGAACTTGCTTCAAAAAAAGTTACTCATATTATTAGAGTTAAAGAAATCAGCGAAAGAAAGCTACCTGAACTCAATGATCAGTTTGCAAAAGACGCCGGTTTTGAATCTGTTGATCAAATGAAAACAAAGATCAAGGATGATCTATTGAAGTATTGTACAGATAGAGCAAAATCCATGGCTAAAAACCAGATTCTTGAAAAAATAGTCGAAAAAGGTTCATTTGAAATTCCGCTTTCAATTATTGAAGGCGAGAAAAAATCGGTTTTTGACAGATTTAAGGCAAAAATCGGACTTTCAAGTTTCAACGGATCTATTGCAGATTTTTCAAAAATAATGGGCAAAGAAGGCGATAATTTCGAGAAAAAACTTGAAGAAGAAGCGATGAAGTCAATAAAAACTTCTTTGACTCTTTCGGATGTAGCTAAATTAGAAAATATAAAAGTTAATCCTGAGGATTTTCAAAAAGAAATTGCCAAAATGGCAGAAAGAGGCCATACAACTGAAGCGGAAGTAATGAAAATGGTAAAACAGAATAATCTTTACGAGCAGATTCATTCTGAGATGCTTTTTGAGAAAGTTTACGATTTTCTTTACACCAACGCTAAAATAAAGCAGTTATCACCGATAAGTGTTAAAGAATTCTTTAAATAATATGAGCCGCGAAAGCGGCTCTCTTTTGGTTTTGGCATTTTTTGCCGAAAATTAAGTAATATGTTTTGACTCAATGTATTTTTTTTATACATTGTTATTAGTTCCGTAAATATTATTTCCTACAGGAGTTTTTATGAGCATGATTCCATTTGTAATCGAACAGACATCACGCGGTGAAA
>JAEWVM010000144.1 GCA_023396615.1 Spirochaetota bacterium
TCCTGAATTCAATGTTGAAGTGCAACAGGCAAAAAAGGAAAGACATCATAAGGCATACATCCCAAGAGATTTAGTGACCAAACAAAATTTCGTGGAGAAACCTTATGATGCCATATGAACAATTAAATGAGGCAGAAAGAAAAGTCATCAAAAATTTACTTCGAAACAAGAAAAGCTTTCGAGAAATTGGCAGAGTCCTAACGAGATCCGCGAGTACCATAAAAAGAGAACTTGATCGAAACAAAGGAAAATATTGGTACAATCCGCATGAGGCACAGAGAAAAGCCGAGGGAAGGAGAAAAAATGCCAAAAAACGAACAATTGATTCCAATTCCGAATTACGACAATTTATCCTAGATGAATTAGAAGACCAGAAGTCACCTGATGCAATTGCAGGCAGACTTAAGCTTACACAATCGGCAATGAGAATAAGTCATGAAGCAATTTACCAATGGATATATGAGCAAACTATTAAAGGAAATAATGTATTCAAGTATTTACCTCGAGGGATAAAAAAGAGGCGGAGACGCGCCAATATTCGGTATTCCCGATGTCAAATACCAAACCGGATTAGTATCCATAAAAGACCTGAAGAAATAGAGAAGAGAGAAGTCATGGGACATTGGGAAGGAGATACGATTGTAGGAAGCGGGCAATCAGGTTACATAGCAACGATGGTCGAAAGAAAAAGCTACTATCTGGTGGCGGCCTTGATGGAAAATAAAAAGCCTGAAACATGTAACAGGGCGATACTGGAGGCTTTTGGCAGTATTGAGAATGAGCGTATCGAAACAATAACCTTTGATAATGGATCAGAATTCTATCAACACGGTATTTTGAAAGAATCTTTGGAATGTGAAACGTATTTTGCAGATCCATACAGCTCTTGGCAAAGAGGAATAAATGAACATACGAATGGATTACTCAGGAGATTTTTTCCCAAAAACCATGATTTTAAAAATCTTTCACAAAATGAAATAGACGAATCGGTCAGAAAAATTAACAATAGACCTCGCAAATCTCTGGGCTATCGGACGCCATATGAAGTTTTTTTCGATCTACCCGTTGCACTTCATTCTTGAAGTTGGGCCCTGAAAGATTAAGCCTCCACGTATTAGTTCCGGCGACATTAGAAACACCCGAAACTGTTACTCCTCCGCTTATGGTAAATGTTGTTGTAGTTACGTTCAAAACGGGTTCGTTAAATGTGACTTCAATATAATTTCTGCTAACCGGTATGCCGATTCCCATAGGTGCCCGTATTATCACCCTCGGCTGATAGTCATCAGAATTATTCGGTGCAGTAGTAAAATTCCATGAATAGCTCTGCGAAACATGACGCGAATCACTTAAGCCGAGCAAATCGGTATTGGTGGAAACAGTATAAGCTGTTGAATAATTCATGGGATTTGCAAGAGTTATTGTTATTACATGACCGGAAACATTATAAGTATGAACTCCGGCAACTGCGGGACTGATTGTAATATTAGTAGAATTAGCCGAAGCAGGAAGAATATCATGCGAAAATATAAGAACTATTTTAGAATTAACCGGAACGTCCATTTCAGCCGGTGCCGGATATGCTATTGTGCCCGTGATTAAAAGCGTTCCTGGATTGTCAGTGGTAAATGTTGAGATCGCATCTTCCGGAGTCACAGACGCAGATTCCTTTCCACAGGCATAAAAAACCGATGAAAACACAACCGCAATAGAAAGCATTTTGCCTAAAAAAACAGTTGATATTTCATTTCCTCTCCAATAGCATAAAGATATAGTATATTATTATCATGTCAAACAAAAAGATTTTCATAAAACTTGCCGTTTATGCCGCGATTTCAGCGTCAATTCTCCTTCCAACCAAGGGGAAAGCGACTGTTGGAGGCATTTTTCTCACACCGGCTAATCCAACCGTTCTTTCAAACGGACGAGGCTATTATCTTTCCGGAATGCAGTATGTTTTCAGAGTACAGGCAATTGATCCTGATGCAACCGCATGGACCAATATAACAAACGTGAGACTCGTGATCCCGAATACTCCCAATGTTGATTTTCAAACAGGGGTGCTTAACGGCGGAATTCCTGCAGTCACAGTTACAACAGGAAATGTAACAGTAACAGCAACAGCCCCTTCCGGCACTTACAATAACTTTTTTATCGATTTCACCGTCACCTTTCTATGGAATTCCCCAGAAAGAGTCTGGGCAAGCGAAAACATAACAGCTTACGTTTCATCGAACATTCCTGCAGCTAACACACTCAACACATCCGTTTCCGTTAATTACGGAATCTGCTCAAGTATCCGCGCACTGAACATGGCTATGAGCGGCGACGCCGCTGACGGCTGCGTCACCAGATGGCATGAAAATTTCGACGTGTCATCTGATGCAGTTATCTACAATGTTCCGGGTTCCGGTATAGCTGACGCAGTAAACGCAATAGACCCGGGAGAAATGACGAATGTCCGTCTTCTGTTCGACGCTAACGTATACGGAAGCGATATAACATATCCGGCAATATCAATCAATGCATCTAACGGATTACTCAATACACTCGGTTACACATACAGCACAACTCCAATATCTGTCGGTTTCCGCTCGGTAATGCTGACGGGAGCGTCTAATGAAGATTCGCAGAATACTCTCAGCCTGACTTGTAACGAGATTGAAATCATGGATGCTGCAGATCCTTTCAGGTTTTATGACGGCGGAGGTGTAACTGCCGCACCTTTATATTACCGCTCACTTGCAGTACCCGGAACTAAAGTGAGGCTTTATGCCAGAATGCGCTCAGGAAGCGGTTCCATGAACGGAACGGTCACAGTAACTATTCGTGATACAACTGACTTAACCCTGACCAGTCTTACAGTTCCGAATGCAGCAAATATAGCTACAGGCAATCTAACTTATTCAGGACTTACAATCGCTTTAGGGACAACCGGAGCAAGAAACTATGAAATAGTCAGCATAACAGGCGGAGCCTATGGAAGTAGTGCCGGATTCGGTCAGAATCAGACTAATCCGGCATACATAAATCAGCCTGCCGCAAGAACTATCAACTGGGACAATATCGATCCTCCCGGAAATAATGCCGCATTATTCAACGGAGGAGTTTTTACCTCTCCGTCACAATCCGCAGACTCTGTAACATTGCAATGGACACCGATATCTGATACTTTTCCTGACGGTGATTTTTATTCATACAGAATTTATTATCGCACAGGGGCAAATCCATATACGATTGTTGACCGGACTTCACTTCCCGCTGCAAATTATTCTCTGCTTGGAACAGCAGCAACGGCAAACGTTACGATCTCAGGCTTGCCCCCGTTAACCAATTATGATTTCATATTATCAGCTGTTGATGTTTTCGGACACGAAGTCGCATCAGCAAATAGGCCATCTGCTGTTTATGCCACAACAGCTTCTTCTACAGAAGTTACAATTTCTGACGGCATAACGTCTTATTCATCACCGGATTTTGCATCTGATCCGAATCCTTCAGCAATTCATCTGCTTGAATCATCCATAATAATTAGTGCAAAAATAGTTACCGGCGGAAATTCGCCCGACAGCGTCAGCATAATCGCAGCAAACAACGCTTCAGACATTCAGCATGCAGTCGGTGCAAATGATGACATATTAAGTCTGCCGGCGGTACAGTATTATAGGATTAAAATGACAAAAACAACCCCCAATACATGGAAGGGGCAAATTCCATCAACAAATCCTCTAATCTCCCTCGGAAGCTCAGTCAGATTCATAATTGAAACCGTTTACAACGGAGCCCCCTCTTACACAGATGTTACTCAAGAAGCCGTACCTCCGGGAGATCATCAGACTCATGAATGGCGGTTCTCAATAACAGAAATACCGGATTTTACACCCTGGCCGGTTAAAATACTAAACAATGTCATTACAAAGAAAAACCCCGTTGCATATCCGGCTTATTACCTGACAGCCGATGCATATGTTACAATAACAGTTTACGACATCAAAGGCCGTCCCATTTCAACACTGCTCGAACGCTCTTTCCGTAAAACCGGACGCAACATAAAAGAAAACGGATGGCGCGGTACTAACAAAAAAGGATCGAAAGTTGCTCCAGGACTTTATTATATCAGAATAAAAGCTGAAGCAGTATCAGGCGGAAAGACTCTGATAAATGAAGTAAAAAAGATAGTTGTATCAGAATAATTTTTCTTTACTTTACGGAAATCCGGTCAAATATATCATTAACGATAATCAGGAGAGCTTATGCTTAAAAAAATTTTTTTCATTTTGATAATACTTCCGTTTTTTTTAAATGCTGATGAATTTGAAAGAATCAAAATTGCAATCATACCTTCAGATAAAGGTTCAGTCTTTACCGCGATGGTAGAATCGGCGCTCGGTTCAGATAAACGCTTCGATTTCATTGATCCAAAAGCAATCCCCGGTATTCTTGATGAAATCGAGAAAAGACAGACAGGCATCACTGAAGAAGATGATACCGACAAGATAAAACTCAAAAATGTTGATTTTCTTGTATATTTTACGGATATATCAGTTAACAGTTTTTTCACGCCCGCTGTTCCGGCAAAATATGACAAGAACGGCAAAAAGACATCAAATGAAGTACCGGCTCAATGGGATGGAAAAGCAACCGGAATTATAAAAGTTGTTCCGGTAAATGAAGGCGGTTCCGCCAACACCTTCAAAGTTTCAGGATCAGGCTCAGCAAAAAACCAGGATCTGGCAGAAGAAAACGCGAAATCATCTATGGCATCAGAGGTGAAGTCTTCATTAAAATCTGCGTTTCCGATTCAATCCAAAATTACCGATGTAACATCATCATCTCTCAAATTGCTGAGAGGAACTTCATCCGGAATAGAAACAGGTCAGAGATATCAGCTTTTCTCACAGAAAAAAGTTACAGTCGGCGGGAAACAGTACTCGGAAAACAAAAAAATCGGTTATGTCGAAATAGATGATGCCCAGACAGAATACAGTTCTGCAGCAATTCTTTTCATGGATGATAATGTTGATTTAAGCAATGCCAAAGCAGTTGAAAAATCATTTTACGGAATAGCTCTTGAATTCAACACATTTATGCTCAGACCTAAAAAAGATGATTCCATGAAAAGAAATATTGATCCGTTTGATCTAAAATTCGGAATCGGTCTATTTTTCGGTAATAAATTCCAGTTCGGTTACGCAATAAACGGCGGATCCAGCGACGGTATTTTTTCTATGTCTCCGGCAACACTTCACCTGAGGTACAATGCTCATGTTTTCAGAAGATCGTATTTTGTTTTAGGTTTAAGCGGTGCTTTCCATATGGCATGGGATTCAGTTAATATCAGAACAGAATCTTCTTCTCTCGGCGGAACTCTTGATGAGTTTGGAAGATACGAACTGGATGAAAAGACAACCATAACAGGAACAGCCTTTTCCTTCACTCCATACATCGGATGGAAATTTCTACTATCGGAATCTACCTATTTTCAGCTGACAGCAGGTTATGGGTTTGCGACAGATTACAAATGGAAATTCTCAAAGAAAACTGATGACGATGCAAAAACGACTCAATCCGAAGAGGAAAAAGCAAGTATTACGAGCTATAATGATTATATGAAGGAAAACAAACCGGCAGGCTTCGAAATATCACTTTCTTTCGGAATTCAATTTTAAAGGGCTTAACGCCCTTTTTTTAATTCTGACTTAAAAAAAGTTGACACTTGACAAGCCTAATTTAACAAGTCTCAAACTATTAACAAATAATCGGTGGGTTATGCAATTTTCAGACAGAATTCTCCAAATTAAGCCTTCGCCTACTCTCGAAATCACTGCTTTAGCAAATGCAATGAAAGCAAAGGGAATAGACGTTATCGGCTTCGGATCGGGTGAACCCGATTTCGATACTCCGCAGAATATAAAAGATGCTGCGATAAAGGCAATCGAATCAGGGAAAACCAAATATACTCCTGTAGGCGGTATTTCCGAACTTAAGCAGGCAATTGTTGAAAAGTTTAAAAGAGATAACAATTTGACCTATGCTGCAAATGAAGTGATTGTCAATTCAGGAGGAAAGCACTCTTTCTACAACCTCATGCAGGTTCTCCTCAATCCCGGAGATGAAGTCATAATTCCTGCTCCTTATTGGGTCAGTTATCCGCCGATGGTTGAGCTTGCAGACGGAACCTCAATTATAATCGAAACCAGTGATTCAAATAATTTCAAAATAACCCCCGATCAGCTGAAAAAAGCACTAACATCAAAGACTAAAGCGGTGGTTTTAAACTCGCCTTCTAATCCTACCGGGTCAGTATATACCCGCAAGGAACTTGAAGACTTGGCTGAAGCAGCTTCCGGAAAGGACATTTTTTTCGTCTGTGACGACATGTATGAATCTATCATTTATGATGATCACAAATTCTGCAATATCGCGATGTTGTCAGATGAATTGAAGAAAAAAACAGTCGTTCTTAACGGCGTATCAAAAGCTTACGCAATGACCGGCTGGAGAATCGGCTACATGGCAGCAAACAAGGACATCATCGATAAAATTGATATCATTCAAAGCCAGTCAACATCAAACCCGACTTCAATATCGCAATACGCCTCAGTTGAAGCACTCAACGGTCCTCAGGAAATTATAAAAACCATGGTTGCGGCGTTTGCAAAAAGAAGAAAGTTTATAATTGACGAATTAAACAAGGCTCCAGGCTTTCATGCACTTTATCCTGACGGAGCTTTCTATGCATTTCCTAGAATTTCTGACTGCACAAAGCTTCCGGGCTGGAAAACCGTCGCAGAAAAATATTCATCTCCTAACATTTCAGGAAAAGTAACAGCTTATCTCATGGAAGAAGCAAAAGTTGCAGTTGTTCCGGGAATTGCTTTCGGATCAGATGATTATATCAGACTTTCATTTGCAACCAGCGATAAAGACATAGAAAACGGGGTTAAGAGAATTCAGGAAGCGATGAATAAGCTTGCATAAACTACAAAAAAGCCGCTTTGCTAAAAGCGGCTTTTTTATTCATAAAACCATATCAAGAGAACTTAATTCAAGAACACGGGCAATCTTGTCAGGAATATTCACCATTCGGAGAGCCTTTCCCTTTGCTTTCTGCATTTTATTTAAAGTTAAAAGCATCCCTATACCTGATGAATCCAAATAAGTTGCATTCGACAAATCAAGTTCAATATCTTTTGAAGACTTAGAGCTCAGTTCAAAAAGAGTATCCTTAAGCTCTTTTATCCCGATCATATCAATATCACCTTCAAAAGAAACTTTCGCGGTATCTGTTGAGTTATCAATATTAATATTCATTTTACCTCCGATTAGCGATAACAGAAATTCTGCTAAATACTGTATCGCAGACACTGCGCTATATCTGCGCAAATTGCTTCCATTCTTTTGCCGCGCTCAATGTTCCCGGCAGAACCTTCAACAGGTATCTTTGTAACTTCTGGAAGCTTCCTGATCTTTTCAAGAAGCTGGTCAAGAAGAAGCGATATATCCTTAGATTTGTCAAAAACTACCTGGCTCGTTTTTTCTGATTCGTTACTCAGATTTATGATAACCCGAAGTTCAGAAATTATTCTTTCTGAAACGCTTGAGATTTCCGCAAAATCGGAATGAATCGTAGAAAATTTGCCGTTAACTGAATTTATGAGCTGATGAGTCTGAAAAATATTTTTTTCGATATTAGGTATATTATTCTGAATTTCTTTCTGAAGTACTCCGATGTTAGCGGAAATATTCATAAAACCTTCAAAAACATCAATATCGCGTGCAGATTCAATTCTTGAATACATACCTATAAGATGCATACTTTTTAATATATTCTTCAAGAATTCAAGTATGTTATCTATCTGCTTATAATTATTATTGAACCGCTGAATGGTGGAGTTTGCATCACCGATTCTTCCGCTTACTTCCTTCAGTTGAGTATTCATCGCTACAAGTCTGTCTGAAATTTTATTGGAAACTTCACGGTTCTGAATAGACTGATTAAGAAACATCTCTGAAAAAGTTTTAAGCGAATGCGCCTGAGAAATAACATCGGATGTAAAAGATACTGCCTGATCTGCAAATTCGAGCTGACTCTTTGATTTTTCATTAACACTCGAAGCCTGCTTCCATATTGAAACAGCTTTCTGTTTGATAGCATCTGTCTGATTATAAAAGTTTAAATCGAAAGAAAGAGCCTTTTTTGCATCCTGAATTTCATCCAGTAATTTTTCTGAAAAAACCCGGACATTGTCCGAACCTTCAATTGCAGTTACAGCATCGTTATCCATTGTAACAAGTCTTGATTTTACATCAAGAAGCATTGCCTTCTGGCTCTCAATTCTCGAAGCGGATTCTTCAGCTTTACGTACGAGTTCCATTACAGAATCTTTCTGGCTTTGAAGAATTACAGGTATTTCCGAAAAAAGCTCACTGCCTTTTGTAACATCCGTCAAAACTGCCTCATTGTCGTCAATAAGCGATTTAACTCCGTCAGTAAAAGGCTGAACAACCTTAACTATATTTTCAAGATTCTGCGAAATAAAGTTACTCATTTCATTAAGCTTATTGGCAAGAATATCAAAAACACCTGATTTAGAAGAATATTTACTGGATACGATTGAAGCATTAAGAGCCAGAGTAAATATTTTATCCGTATCGCGTTTAATTTCAGCTACTATCATTGTTAAACGCTGAATCTCGCGGGCAATTCCGTTGAGATCGTTTTTTATATTTGTGAGATTAGAAACAACGGAAGTGATTGTATAATCACTGTCCTTGACATCCTTTATTGTGCCTTCAACGTCATTCGAACTGTCCGAAAGATTTTTTCTGACAATTTCAAAACTGTCCTTTATACTTGAACTGGACTCAATAACTCTATCAAGTAAACCCATAGACTCTTCAGTTAAAGTTTTTCTGAGTCTCGAATTTCTATTTACATCTTTTGCCGCCGAAATAGTCTCTTTAGCAAGAGCATCCATCTCGTCAATTCCGGGTTTGATGCCGCCTATCTCCATAAACACCTCTGAGCAAACACTCTTTATTTATACAAATACTTTTTGAAATTAGTCAAGCTAATATATTTTTATCCTGTAATATCTTTCAGTGATTCAGCCAGCTTTATTATGTCATTTGTTTTCGAATTTAAATCGTTGATCATCCGGTTCAGCGTGTCGCTCAAACCGGCAATTCCTTCAATCTCCCGGATATGATTGCTGATTGCCTCCCGCATTTCCTCACCATGAGCCCTGTTCTTTTCCATCAAAGTCTCGGCTCCTATCATATCCTGATAAACTTTTTCGCCGGTTTGACGGTTATTAACTGCAATTTCACCGTGTTTCACGACCATATTCTGGTATAATGCGGATATTACGACAGTATCCTTGTAATAATTTCTAATACGCCGCAGACTTTGAACTGCTTCAGAGATATCTTCCCTGCATTTATTTAATACTTCCCAATTATCCGAAACGGATTCAGTGACTCTTTCAAAATATGACGACAAAACTTCAGTCTGCGCGCTGGACTTTTCAGACAAACGGTTAACACCATCAGCAACTACGGCAAAACCCTTTCCGAATTCACCGGCACGTGAAGCTTCTATTGAGGCATTCAGAGAAAGCATACTGGTCTGATCTGATATCTGTTCAATTTCTTTGATAGCTTCTCTTACATTAGAAGCCGTATTATTAAGTTCTGCAAAAATATTCTCAGACGATCCGAGTGATGAATCAACATTTGTAAATTTACTATAGATTTCATCAATTGTTCTGCCAAGTTCCTCCTGCTCGAGGGAAAGGTTTAGTTCTTCGAATCTTGGAATTCCCGAAACACCATTTTCCGTCCTTGAAACATCATCTGCAATCTTGCGGATTTCAGAAATCGTGGATTGCGTAATCTCAAGAAGACTCTTCCGGTCATTATCCTGTGCGTAAATATTTTCGACAACCTTTGAAAGCTTCTGCCATCCGTCGATGGACATCTTAACCAGTTCATCAGACATGTTAGAAAGCTCTGATCCCAATTTCATCAATTCAAAAATCAAGTCTCTTTGATTCTCAAGAACTCTTCGGAGATGCTCGACCATAGTCACAACACTCTCGATCAGCTCCTTAAATACAACGCTTCCGAACATCGCCGGAACAAGAATCGGAGCAGCCGAGCGGACAACAAGGAGATAACCCGGAATATCCGGAGTCAGTATACCGTAAATTGTAATAAACTGCGCGACAGCTATGGAAAGAAAAGCAAGAACGAGCCTGAAGCGGTAGGTTTTTCTGTATTTGACGAGATAATAAATAGAAAAAATAAGAATTACCATAAAGAAAACAGAAAATATCATTTGAAGGTAAGATGAAGAAAACACCATTCCCTCACTGTATCCGTGAATCCATATCGCCTGAATTACACCGTAGAAAAAAATCATCGATGCCATCGCAAAACGAATCGCAAAAGCAAATCTTTTTTTATTTGAAACGAAGTTGTAAACAAAAGCTCTTGCAAGCGATAAAACTATGATCGCAAAAACCGAGTTTGTAATAAGCGGAATATATTTCTGCGAAAATTTGATGCCGTAAAAAAGATCTGCCGTCAAAGTCGCAGTCGTCAGAACATTTATCATTGTGATACAGCTTGCAGCAACAAGCTTATAGACTAGATCTTCTCGTCTCGTTCTGATATACTCCGCAAGCAGAATATAAACCATTACCGAGAAAAGCAGAGTCTGAGTAAAATGAAGAAGCGCTATGCCGGGTTTGTTCTCAAGAAAATTAATTATTTCCATAGTTCAAGCATCCATAATGCGCCCTTAATGATATAAAAAACACCTATGATAATAATTGCTATAGAGAAAACAATTTTAAGAATCTTCTCAGGCAGATATCTTGAAATATACGGACCGATCTGCCCGCCGATTATAACTCCGGACGCGGCAAAAACCCATATGTTCAGCATTATGAGACCCGCATGAAGATTAAGTATCGTAATAATCCAGTCACCGGTTGCCTCGAGAAGTATTGCAGTTGCATTAGCCCTTCTTGTTTTTATTTTAAGCCCCTTTTCCAGAACAGGCTGGCTTAATTCTGCAATTCCTGTACCAGTTGAGGCTGAAAAAAAACCACCGATAGGGGGAATCCACATAAAGGGATAAATATCTTCAATAGGTATATTCTCTTTGGTCCCATAAGTGTTTCTTATCGCCGAAAAAAGCTGAACAAAGGCAAGAAAAATTAAAACAAAACCAAGAATGAGCTTCAACAGATTGCCGTTTATTATCAGCAAAGCATAATTTCCAAGAACAACTCCGGGCACTGTCAGCATGATCATCGTGAAACCAATCGGAAGCTCTACCATCTTATACCAGAGATATCTCAACGCACCGCTTGTCATTCCGACTGTTTCAGTTGCAATACCTGTGGCAACTGAATTCTGAACAGGGATCTGAAGAAAAAGATTATATATCGGCTGGAACAAAACTCCGCCTGAAAAACCTGATGAATTCGCAAGTACCGCAATTACCACGGCAATTGGAAACATATACCAATATTCGAAACTCATTTCACCTCCGGATCAATCAGCAATATTTTTGTAGTGAGAAAGAGTCTCATCAATCTCTTTCTGGGTTATATCGGATGAAATAGAATATGAAGAATAAGTGTCCATGAAACTGTGAAGTGATTCGATATCAACACTCATTTTTGAAAGGATTTTTTCCACTTCCCTGTATGTTTCAAGCATTGTCTTAAAATCGGATATTTTTAAACGTCGGCTCTCAAGTACATTATCGGAATTTTCAACACCGCTCAATGTTGTAAGCTGATTTACGGCGAATGCCAGTTTGACATTATAATTATCGAGTTCTCTGCGCATCTGCTTTATCATATCCTGAAGACCGATATTCATATCATTTACAAGATTTGCCATCTGCCCTATCTCATCCTCGGAAACGACCGGCGCATGAGCATTCAAATCGCCAGAAGCTATTTTTTTTGTCGCATCAACCAAAAGCTCCATCGGAACGACAATATCTTTAGTAAACATGTTAAAAGCACCGATAACGCAAATAGAAACAACCAAAAGCATTAAGAGCATTCTGTTTCTGAGCTGACGGATAGGCTGACTGGCTTTTTCAGCATCAAAATTTTTTTCAAGCAATTGAAATTGATCAGGAGAGAGAATTTTTTTTGCATTTTCTGAATAGTTTTGCAGAATTTTTTTTTGAAATACAGGAGAACTCACTTCGAGTATAATTTGAACGCTTACAGAAATTGTAACTATAGCGATTAGAATAAAGTATATTGACAGTTTTTTCTTAAGCCGCGAAGGATTAGCATGCTTTCTTTTTAAGCGGTTTTTCAGAGCATTAAAAGTGATTCTCATCAGCATTCTCCTGTCCTTCAAATTTTAAACGGCGATATTTTTAAGGTCAATTACTAATTAAAATCAATAAAAATAATATACCCATTACTGATAATCTGCTGATTCGAGCCGGTCACCAAAACCGCTTTAAACCGCCTGCCTATTTCGCATCCGCAATGAAGCCGTAACGTTCTAAAAAGAACATAACCGCTTTTCTTAATGATGCCCATAATATGACTATCAATACGGCCATAGCCGAAGGAAATAAAGCGGCAGAATAATACATCTTCTGGGGCATCAAGCTGAATTCAGTATAGGCATTATTTCCGTAAAAATATCCGTCTGTTTGAGAAAATAACATTGAGAATTCTGAAAATGAAGCGGACAAAATAATTACAAATATAATATCGCGCGGTAAATGGGACTTTTCAAGAAGCAGAACCGAAATAAAAAGATACCTTGCTGTATTTATGAAAAATAACAGTGAAAACGAAAATTCGGCGGCAGATGTGACCGGCAAATAAAAAAACGCAGGCAACAGCGACAGGATAAAAACAAATAACCAGATCCAGCCGCTGTTTATGGAATGACGCCGCATTTTAAGGGCGAGAAAAAAAGACATAAACGAAACAGAAAGAGAAAAAAAGAAGCCGTAAGCATAGGTGTTTAAATAACGGATTCCTTCAAAAAAATGTGAATAATCTCTCTGTGAAATTACGCGAAAAACATTGCCGGTCAGCCAAAAATCTTCATCAGAACGGAAAGCTGCAAAAAAAACGGCAACAACAGGGAGCAAATAACACAACACCAGAAAGAAAGGAAGAATTTTTCTGGCAAAAAAAACAAAATCAGAAGCTAAATTTTTCAGGTCACTTTTCAAAATGTCAGTACTCCGATCCTTCAAATGTTAAATCAGAAGGATTATCCTTCAAGCATTTTTCACATAATTGATTTCAAATATCATTGACAAGAATATATCCGGACTATATCTTAAAAATATGAAGATGACCAAGAAGACAGAAAAAAACGGGACGTATACAGAGAGACTAAAGCGCATTTTAGATGATGACGTTTCCGATATTGATTCATCAGAAATCCTGAATGCGGCTTATGACAGTCTGGAAGCCGGAGATATTGACGATGCAAGAGATCTGTTTCTTATCAATATCAACATGGATGGACATTCCGAAGATTCTTTAAATGGTCTCGCAATAGCTCTTTGTGAAAACGGTGAACCCGAAAAAGCTCTGGTAGTAATAAAAAAAGCTGTAGAACTTTACGGTGATGACGCTATTACTCTCGCTAACATGGGCACAATTCTCGCCGAAAACGGTAAATTTTCCGAATCTGTCGAGTATTATGAAAAATCCATTTCAGCTGATCCTTATTCTTCTGAAACTTATCTTGGTCTAATTGATCTCTATGTTATGTTCGGGAATCCCGCCATGGCGTTTCTTTCATGCAAAAGAGCACAGGAAGCGCTTCCGGATGATCCGGATATAAAAGAAACAATGGCTCAAATTTTAATTGAAATCGCCGCTTCACTTTAAAAAAAATCTGCGTAAAAATCAAATTATTGACTAATTTGTGCAATAATTCTCAATTGTATCACTTGCATCGGAGAAAACAATGAAAGACATAAAAAGCAGTTACATGACGGTAATGGATGATCATTTCCCTGACGAAATGTCCATAACATTCGGAAATCAAACACTTAAATACAAAAAGCGCTCATGGAAAATACAGGATGAAGGAACACTGATTGAAAAAGGTCTGCGCTATGGAGAAAATCCCGGTCAGGAAGCAGCTCTTTATGAACTGGTTAACGGAAACCTAGTTCTGGGTAAATGTGAATTCATCACGCCGGGAAACTCACTTGTATCAGCTATAGACGAAGATGCAATGCTTCAATCAGGCAAGCATCCGGGAAAAACCAACTTTACCGATATCGATAACTCACTCAATATATTGAAATATTTTGACCGCCCTACATCCGTAATTGTAAAACACAATAACCCCTGCGGAGTTTCTTCTTCGGATGATATTCTTGATGCTCTTAAAAAAAGTTATTATGCTGATAGAATTGCAGCCTTCGGCGGATGCGTTGCCCTCAACAAAGCCCTTACCAAGGAATGCGCCGAATTTATAGCTTCAGAATACTTTGAAGTAGTTGTTGCTCCTGAATTTGAAAACGGAGCCATGGACATTCTTTCAAAGAAAAAAAATCTCAGAATAATAAAAATTTCTGCGATGGATAATCTTTCTAAATACAAGTCAATGAGATTTGTTGATTTCAAGTCATTGATTGACGGCGGAATTATTGTTCAGCAGTCTCCTATAAACATCATCAATTCAAAAAACGATCTAAAAATTGCCGAAACAGAATACAAGGGCACGAAATACTCTATTGAACGCAAACCAACCGATAATGAATACAAAGACATGCTCTTCGGATGGAATGTAGAACAGGGTGTTACATCGAATTCCGTTTTATACGTAAAAGACGAAACTACGGTCGGAATCGGAACAGGAGAACAGGATAGAGTCGGAGTTGCCGAAATCGCTATTTTTAAAGCATATCAGAAATATTCCGATAAACTATGTTTTGAAAAGTTCAAACTGCCTTTTAAAAATCTTGAACTTGCGGTATCCGAAGGAAAAGAATCCGCAGATAAAATTAAAGAAATAATGAATGAAACGAAAGCGGCTAAAGGCGGACTTATCGGTTCGGCAATGGTTTCTGATGCATTTTTCCCGTTTAGAGACGGAGTAGATGTTGCGATAAAAGAAGGAATTTCGGCAATAGTTCAGCCGGGCGGTTCCGTAAGGGATTTTGAATCAATCGAGGCATGCAACAGCGCGGATCCTAAAGTGACAATGGTTTATACAGGGCAAAGAGCTTTTAAGCATTAAAAAGGCGGCTTAAAGCCGCCGTAAAACTTATGCTTCTACAATCGCGTCCATCGGACAAACACTTGCGCAAAGTCCGCAACCGGTGCAGGAAGATGCATCAATCTGATAAGAACTTGATCCTTCAGATATAGCTTCAACAGGACACTCGGATGAACAAGCACCGCAAGATGTACATTTGTCAGTAATTTTGTATGCCATTGGAATACTCCTTTTATTTATGGTGTATACAGGCTATTTAGAGCTCAATATGAGTCAATAAAAAAAATGAATGCCGGAGTTGCTCAAAATGAAGTTTTTACGCAATATTTTCAAACACAAAAAAGACAATGGAATATGCGCAGAATGTAAAGCTGTATGCTGTCATCATATTGCGCTCGAAATTGACAAGCCGACTTCAAAGGCATCCAAAGATCATATCCGCTGGTATCTTTTACATGAAGGAGTTGAAGTGTTTGTCGACCATTCAGGCTCATGGTTTCTTAAATTTGCAACAAAATGCTCAAAACTCAAAGATACAATGTGCGGAATCTATTCAACAAGACCCGACATCTGCAGAAATTATCCTGAGAAAAATCAATCATGCGAATACGAGGGAGAAGGAGAATATTACAAAAGCATTTTTAAGACTGAAGAAGAATTTACAAGATACATGGATTTGAAATTATCTAAAAAAAGAAAAGCTTCACCGCCTCGTAAATAATAAACATTCCGAGAAACATCAGGACAATACCCATAAGCAGTTCAAGTAAACGGCGTTTATTCATATATCTGCTCCTGATCGGGGTTGAAGCAAAAATAATTGCTGCCAAAGAAAACCAGAATAAAGTGACAAACAAGACTGTCGCACAATAAATCAGTTTTAATGAGATCGAAATATCATCTGTTATAAATTTAG
>JAEWVM010000164.1 GCA_023396615.1 Spirochaetota bacterium
TCTCTTGTATTCTTCGTTAAAATGGTTTCTTTTTATCATGTTATTATCCTATAAATCTGTGTTATTTTGTCACTCCAGTTTTATGGGGTCAGTCCAATCCAATATTTGAAAATGATAAATAACTGGGCAATGATGTATACAACACCAGTATTCACCGGACACATTTTCTTCAAATTATATAAATCCTCTTCGCACTAATTCCCCATAATATTTTGCGTTCGATGCTTCTTTTCCCTTTTCATTTGTTCCCAGTATATACTTGCAAATATACTTGACTTATTCATTATTTTTCTTATATTTTGTGTGTATTTGGAGGATTGTCATGCCTCAGGTTTCTCTTTACATCGACAATGATACTATGCAGAAAATTGAAAAAGCTGCGAGCAGGGAGAATGTTTCAATCTCTAAATGGGTTGGAAAAAGTTTAAAAAAGGTTTTCAAGGATGATTATCCTGATAATTATTTTGATCTTTTCGGTTCTATCGATGATGACTCTTTTGAAATTCCTTCACTTGACCTTAAGAGCGATTCTAAAAGAGAATCTTTATGATTTTCTTTCTCGATACAAATATCTGCATTTACTTTCTTAAAGGAATGTATCCTAAAATTCGGGAAAACCTTCAAAGTAAAAATCCGGAGTTTATCAAAATTCCGTCGATTGTTAAAGCGGAGCTTCTTTACGGAGCTGAAAAAAGCAACAACCGTTTATCTAACATTGAAAAAATACAAACTTTTCTCGAGCCTTTCGATATAATTCCTTTTGATGATGAATCGTCTATAGCTTATTCGAGAATCAGATCATCATTAGAGCAGAAAGGAAATACAATCGGTCCAAATGACTATATTATTGCTTCCATTGCGTTGGCGTATAATGGAACTTTGATTACAAATAACGAAAAAGAGTTTAAAAAAATAAAAAACCTGAATGTAGAGAATTGGACAAAGTAAACATCCGTATGCTCTTCTCGTTTCCCTTAAAATCTGCTTGACCATCATCTCCTGTTTTCTATCTTTCTGATGAGGTAAAAATGTCCTATCAGGTTATTGCCCGGCGGTGGCGTCCGCAGAATTTCAATGAAGTCGTTTTTCAGGATCATGTCCTGAAGACTATACGCAATTCCATTTCTTCGGGCAGGGTGTCCCACGCCTATATTTTTACAGGACCGCGCGGTGTCGGAAAGACTACTGTAGCAAGAATTCTCGCCAAGTCGCTCAATTGCCTCGAAGGTCCGACTCCTGATCCTTGCGGCGTCTGCGAAAATTGCGTCGAAATCAAAAACGGAACTTCCTTCGATGTTTATGAAATTGACGGCGCAAGCAATACCAGCGTCGATAATATTCGCGATCTCCGCGAAAAGGTCAACTTCGCTCCAGTCAAGTCAAAGTATAAGATTTATATCATAGATGAAGTTCACATGCTCTCTACAGGGGCTTTTAACGCCCTGCTCAAGACTCTCGAAGAGCCGCCTGCGCATGTAGTCTTCATCTTCGCGACTACCGAGATTCATAAACTTCCTGATACGATTTTATCCAGATGTCAGAAATATAATTTTAAGAAGATTCCGATTGAAGCGATTGCAGATCATCTTAAGAAAATCCTTTCTTCCGATAAGGTCGATTATGAGTCTTCGGCAATTTTTCCTATCGCTCGCGCAAGCGGCGGTTCGATGCGTGACGCTCAGTCTCTGCTTGAGCAGGCTATTTCCTTTTCTGACGGAAAGATCACCGAAGCAAATGCGCTTGAATCTCTCGGCATTGTTCCATTTTCGAGCTATTCGAGGCTTCTTACGGCACTTGTTTCATTGTCTAAAGAAGCTTTGATGAAAGAGATTGATTCGATTGCCGAAAGCGGTGCGAATCTTCAATTGTATCTTTCGGGTTTTGCCGAAGTGATAAGATGTGTCCGTCTTCTCAAAAGCGGAATTTATCTTTATAACGCTTCGTCTTTTTCAAAAGAGGAGGCTGAAGAGCTTAAAAAGTTTTCGGATGAATTTTCTGATGAAGAATTATCAGCATTTTTTAAAATTATAACAAGTACTTATTTTGAGATTAAGGGAATCGAGAACGAGCGTTTAAGTATTGAAATGGGTCTTCTCGACATGATCGAACTTCGTTCAAGACCTTCCATTGCTGAAATAATAAAAAAGCTTGAATCATCTCCGTCAGTTTTGCCGACCGCTGAAAAAAAAAGCCTTCAGCCGGTAAATCATGAAGCGCCTGTAAGAAATAATCCTGAGAGAATAAATTCGGCAAGTTCACAGCCTCAAAAAAAAAATGAAATTCCAACCGACGGAATTCTGAATTCATTTTTTGAAGAATCACGCAAGATTAAACTTTATCTTTATCAGAAAATAAAAGCCGCATACAATGTCGAAATTAAATCGTCTGTAGTCGTCTTTTCGAAAATCAATGATGGAAAGATTCTTGACGCTCATGACATCGCTTTCATAAAGGACTGGTTTGCGGCAAAATCGTTTTCGGTTAGAATTGCTGAAGAAAACGAACCTGACGACGCGCCTTTGCCGGAAGAAGATGTGCGTACTGCTGTCGATTTCGGAGTGGAAGAAAAGCCTCATCCCGCAGTAGAGAAGGTTGTGAATTTTTTTCAGGGCGAGATAGTCGAGCCTCAAAAGAAAAATAATATGAATAAAAATATCGGAGAGTAGTATGTTCGGTGAACTCGGAAATTTAATGAAAATGCAGAGCGAGATCCGCAAGATTCAGAAGACTTTAAAGAAGATGGAATCTGTCGGCATAAGCGATGACGGACTCGCGTCGATTACTGTTAACGGCGAATTTGAAATTGTTTCTGTTAAGATTGACGAAGATGTTTTGAAGACTGCTGACAAACGTCAGGTTGAAAAGGCTGTTTCGCATGCATATAACAAAGCTGCCAAATCAAATAAAGAAGCAAGCGCTGCGAAGATGAAAGAACTTACAGGCGGACTTAAAATTCCGGGAATGGACGGATTGTTTTAATGGTTTCAAAGTATCTTGAAGCTCTCATTACAGAATTTTCTAAAATCCCCGGAATGGGACAGAAGAGCGCTTCGCGTGCTGCGTTTTATATCCTCAAGTTGAAAGATTCGGATGTTAAAAGATTTGCCTCTGCTTTGATAGACATAAAAGAAAAAATCCGCGAATGTTCGGTTTGCGGCGGAATATCTGATGCGGATATATGTTCGATATGTTCCGATCCTTCAAGGGATTCTTCTGTAATTTGTGTTGTCGAAGACGAAAAGGATATTCTGACTATCGAAAAGACCCGCATTTTCAGAGGTGTCTATCATGTTCTGAAGGGAGTTATTTCGCCGCTTGACGGAATAGGGCCGGATGAGTTAAGAATCAATGAGCTTTATGAAAAATGCAAAACAGGCAAGGTGAGGGAGATCATTCTTGCCACCAATCCGACTCTTGAGGGCGACGCAACATCTCTCTACCTGACGCATAAACTTAAAGAGATGAACATCCGGGTGATGCGCATCTCTCGCGGTCTTCCTGTAGGCGGTGAGCTCGATTTCGCTGATACTGCCACAATCGCGCGTTCATTTGATGAAAGGATAGAGGTTTTTTAACCTCTTCCGTTTCTGTTTCTTCCTCTGCGGCCCGCGTTTTCCTTTGTTTTTTTAGAATCTCTTTTTTTCGGAAATTTATTAGCCTGCGCGATTTTATTTTTTTCAGTTTTAGTTTTCGGTTTCGGCTTAACTCTGTTTTTGTTTTCAGCCGCTGCCGCTTCTTTGCGTTTTCTGTCCTTTCCTTCGAGTTTGATAACTATAGGAATGCCGTGAATTCCGAGAAGTTTCTGAAATTCTTTCTGTAGAAAGCGGACTGCATCTGCGCGGAAATTTTTCTCGTTATTAACGAAAAGTTTGAACTGAGGCGGAATCGTGTCGACCTGAGTCGCGTAGTAAATCTTTATATCGCTTCCGAGTGAAGGCAGTTTGTGTTCTCTCTGAATTTCTTCAAGCGCTTTGTTCAGCTTTGCTGTTCCGATTCGTTTGGAAGCTTTTTCTTTCATTTCCATTGCTGTTTTCAAAAGCTTGTGAATTCTTGTTTTTTCTTTTGCCGAAATCGCTATGATAGGGAAATCCGCCGTGCGGTAAAACTTAAAAAGAAGATATTCTTTGAATTCTTCGAATGTTTTATCAGTTTTTGTTACTGCGTCCCATTTATTTACCGCAATGATAAGAGGTTTGTTAACTTCAAGAATCTGATCAGCGATTTTTTTATCTGCTTCGGTTAATCCCTGCGCTGCGTCAATCAGGTGAACTACAACATCCGAATCCTTTATTGACTGAAGCGAACGGTTTAGTGAATAGTATTCGACATCTTCCTTGATTCTTTTTTTGCGTCTTATGCCCGCTGTATCAATTATTTCGATGGTTTTCTCTTCAAAACGGAAAGAATCATTAACTGAATCGCGTGTTGTGCCCGGTATATCCGAAACTATTGATCTTTCACAGCCCATGAATGCGTTAAGAAGCGTTGATTTGCCTGCATTCGGTTTTCCGACTAGAGAAATTTTAAGATCGGGCTCTCCGATAGTCTTCGGTGAATGAGGAAGGAGATCAGCAATCTTATCGAGAAGCATCGGAATGTTGAAATTGCTCTTTGCTGAAATCGGAAGAATGTCATTTACTCCAAGCTCGTAGAAATTTGACATGTTTCTCAGTTCGTCTGATGAATCCATTTTGTTAACTGCGACAATCATCGGCTTGGAAAGTTTTCTGATTTTTGAAATAAGCGTGTGGTCAAATTTTTCAACCGAGGGATTTTCAAGAAGAAAGACAATCAAATCGGCATTTTGAAGATGATTTTCTGCATTTGAAATGATTTTTGAAGATAATTCAGAATCTTTAGGCAGATCAAGTCCCGGTGTGTCGGATAAAATGAATGAACACTTGGGATGATTGACTTTAAAATTCAAAATATCGCGGGTGAGACCCGGAAGATCATCAACGATCGCGTGTTTTTTCTTGATAAGTGAATTGAACAGCGTTGATTTTCCAACGTTTCTTCTTCCTATGATGACTACAACTGGTATCTGTTTCATTTTTTTCTTCCGCGTAAAATTATTTTTGATAATGATTCAATAAGAGAAATATATTTCGATCGATTTGATTCGGCAATAGATAAAAATATCGTTTGAATGATTTCAAATACCAGTTTTTTAACTTGCATAACATTATTAAAGCACTTTTTATGTGATTATATAAAAAAAAGCTTGATAATTAAACTTGTTTATTATAGAAGAATGTATTAATCAATTAGAGGAGTTAAAAATGGCGGAGAAATCTCTCAAACAGCTTCTTGCAGATGACAAAAAATGCAAAGACAAAATCAAGAAAGCTAAGGATCAGCTCGCTGCTGATCAGAAGACTCTCAAAGTTCTTGCAGAAAAAATCAAAGATGCAAAAGCTAAAGAAGCAGCTGCTAAGAAAAACAGCAAGAAAGTTGTTAAAAAAGCTGTTAAAAAGAAGTAATTCGTTTTATCTTTTTTTAAAAGGCTGCTTTCGGGCAGTCTTTTTTTTTCTCACCTCGTCTTCATCTCTTGTTTCTAAAGCTGGGCTTTCATTCTTCCGAAAATATAAAGGGAATCTAATATTCGGAGATTTTTGTGTATACATACAAAGAGCGCAAGCAGAGATTTTTCAGTGAGATAACCAATAAAGAGCAGATATACTCTATATTAAAGGTTAAATTCAATCAAAAGTCTCTTAAAATAAAGTTTGATCTTGATGCGCGCGAGATTCTTTTTAATGAATTCAATGATTCCGATCATACCATCATGGTTGTTACCGATGAAAGTTATATTCCTAATGCCGAAGGTATTATTGTAGTTTCGGCTCTTCTCGAAAAATATTTTGAAGCAGATCTGAAAATTTTAGAAAAAAAGACTGAAGGTTATTTTAAATGTTCCGTTCACGGCGGCCGAATCGCTACTACCGGAAGATCCGATCTCCGGTTTAAAGTCAACGAGGACGATGTTGTTTCTTCAAATTTCAGATTTTCGAAGTATTCAATTGATTTAAACACTTATACTCTGCCGACAAGCATTAAGGTTATACTCGACCAGTTCGAATCAAGCAAGCGCTCAAGCGCCGATTTCTATGAAATAGGCTACTTCGATACGGAAGACGAAATTCTTCTTGCTATGAAGAAAACAAATTCATCGCTTTTAATTTCTGATCTCAACGATTCTTCTACGTTTTCTCCTCCGATTGAAGGCTTTCTTGATTTCAGGGCAATTTTGCGCGAAAAAACTGATCACTATATTTCTAAGCTTAAGGAAAAGGGCTATGTTTCTGCCGCGATGATTCCCATCGTTTATATTTCTGATTCCGAGTCGGTAATTCCATTTGCTTACATTCGAATGTATTCCAAGACAAAAAAATATGATTTGGATGATGTTTTTTCGATGAAGGAGGACTCCTTCCGCCTTGTAGAACGAATTCGTGAAGCAAATACTGTTCTTCTTTCACAGAAACAGCGTATAACTGATATCAGCCGGGGCGGTCTGAAGCTTTTAATAGATAATGATGAGCTTAAACGATATCTTATAAAGTCGCGCGGTTTTGTTTTTGATATAGTTTTTAAACTTCAGGCGCCTATTACGATTTATGCTGAAATACGTTTTACGGGAACAGATGAAGAGAAGAATCTGATATTAGGCATGTGCTTTGTCGGAAACAGTTCGAGAAAAGATCAAATGAAGCATTTATATGATATTCTTGAGCCGATGGAGCTTGAATACAAGAAAAAGCTTATTCTTCAGATGAAACAGCGTCAGGCTGAAGGGAAATAGTTCATTTTGAATTCTTAAGAACTTCCGCGTCAGATTTTCTCGCATAAAAAGGCAGAAGTTTTTCCCACGAAAGAAAATTTCCGCTGTTTGTTTCGGCATATTTGAACAGATCATCAAAATGCACCGGATTAAATTCTTTATAATTTCCGCCGAGTATATCTTTATATTTTTGCGCACCGTTTCCGGTTGCAGTAATAATTCTGCCGGATATCATTTTCTGAATGTCTTCAGGAAAATAATCACCGGGCGTTATAATTTCAACCGGCATTGAATTTGTTTTTGTGTAACAAGCCGCGAAAACTCTGTTTTTCTTTGCATCAAATGCGCTCAATACTGTTTCGCCTTCCTCTGCGGTAAGCATTGAAAAAATCATTTGTGAAGGAATGCCCATAACGGGAATGTTCAATATCTGTGACAGCATTCGCGCGGTAGAAACTGCGATTCTTATGCCGGTAAATGAACCGGGTCCTGTTCCGCATATCAATTTGCTTATTTCTTTCCGGTTTATCCCGGATTTTTTTATAACTGCATCGATTGATGAAAGGAACATCGCGGAATGTTTAGTTCCGGCATCAATGACTTCGTTAACAATATCGTTATCTGTTTTTACAGCGCATATCTGAAATTCGCTGGATGTATCAATCAAAAGGGTATTCAAGTGTAATTCTCCTTTCTTCATCGCTGATGATTTCGATTGTAACGGAAATATGTTTTTCCGGCATCAGTGAGCCGCATTTTTCCGCCCATTCAATCCATGAAACTCCGTTTCCATAGAAATATTCTTCAAAACCCATCAGCTCAATTTCTTCAGGAGATTCAATTCTGTAAAGGTCAAAATGATAAAACGCAATCTTTCCGGCATATTCCTCGAGAATGGTGAAAGTAGGAGAGGTTATATCATCTGTTATTCCGAGACCGCGCGCGAACTCCTTTGCCATGAGAGTTTTTCCCGCTCCAAGTGTTCCTGTTACCGAGTAGACTTCACCGGGTTTTGCATTTTTCCCCAGGTCAAAAGCGATTCTGCGTGATTCGTCTTCATTTTTTGAAATTAAAACTTTCATCTCTGCGGAATCTTTCCGAGTTTTATTAAAAATTTAGCCATATGATCG
>JAEWVM010000077.1 GCA_023396615.1 Spirochaetota bacterium
ATGCTGTCGGAAAGATTTTCAATCAAGTGAATCATCTCGATCATTTGAGATATGCTTTCAGATGTCTTCTCGATTATATCATTGGCTGATTTGAGCTGTTCAAGCCCCGTACTCGTGATGTTGGTAAGCTCCTTCGTGCTTTTTATTTCTTCTTCAGAAAGCAGCGCAACCTGCTGAATCGATTCGAGCATCGGCATCACAAGCGTGTTAATTTTTTTACTGCGTTCTTTTATGCCCGACAGAATAATTTCGTTTTCCTTATAAATATCAATTCCTTTAAGCGCGCTTGCGATCTCGGAAGTGAATGCCTCATAAATGAGACCGAAAAGATTTTTCGATTCATAAAGAACATAACCGACCGTTTCATTGTTGTGATTAAGGGGAATCACGTTAACAAGCCACGGGCTTGCGCTCTCCGCAATCCAAAGATTATCCGGAAGAATCTTTTGTGTCTCAAAGGATTCATTTTTTCCGACAAATTCTTTTTCACCGACATACTGAAATACTACATTTGAAGTTTTTGATATCGGATAGTTATCAGGGTCATCAAAAAGAACTATCGCGCAGGAATTTATATCAACGGTCGGAAATGAATTCTTGATTACAGAAAGCAAATGCTCCTTCGTATATGCCGTAAGAAGATTCTGCCCGATGTCGATTATCTGAGATGATCTGTGATTGGTGTTTAAGTATTTAACAAACTGAAGCTGTTCCGCCCTTCTTGTTATCAGGCTTCGCGACTTATGAAGATGATTCTCAATCGTATGAATGGTAGAACAATATCTCTTTAATATGTTTTCGGCTTCCTTGCCGCGGATAAAACTATGATTAAACGCCTTGCCGTAAGTTTCGTCATTGCCCATCAGCGCTTCCGGAGAAATCAGCTCATCACGCATTTCTGTTATCAGATTATGAAACTCGATTATATCTTCAGTCCTGCTGACCTGAGCAAGAACAGAATTAAAATGATGCAGAAAACTCATCGAATCGGAAGAAGTGCAGTCTGAGCGCAGTTTGTCCACAAGATCTTTTTTAATCTCAGACATATCGAAAGACAACGACATGGAACTTCCTGAAGATTCCTCTTCATCCGTACTTTCAGAAAGAAGACATCCGCACGAATCCCTGATTATATGCTCGGTCGGAAAAACAGAACTCATCTCAAACGGACGGTTATCAACAATATCGGATATAGTCGACAAGGCTTTCATCCCCATCTTATAAAGCGGCTGTTTCACGGAAGACAATGGAGGATTGGAAACATACGCGGATTCGACATTATCAAAACCCGAAACGGATATTTTGCCGGGCACGTCAAAATTGCGGCGTTTGAGCTCATGAATCGCTCCGAATGCCATCCAGTCATTTGCGGCGACTACCGCATCGAATTCTGTTTTCTTATCAGTCAGCAATTCAACAGCTTCAATGCCCGAATCAAATATAAACTTACCCTGAAAATAAAGCGCTTCATCATAACTGATATTATTATCCGACAATGCTTCTTTATACGCGTTAAATCTGATCACGGCCTCATCGCTGGTCTCGGGTCCGCCGATAAAGGCAATTCGTTTTTTGCCGTGCTTTTTAATCAGATGATTAACCGAATCATACATACCCCGTCTGTTATCAATTCCGATAGACGGATATTCCCGGAACATGTCTCCTACGCTTACAACCGGACAGAATGACGCGATTTTCGAAATAAATTCTTTTTTCCTGTCGCTGTCAATTCGCGACAATACGGAACTTGAAAGCACAATCGCGCCGTCAATTCTAGCCGAGGAGATTATGTTATATATTTTATTTCGGTTTACTATTCCCGCTTCGGAATAATCAACCGTACTACCGACAAAGGAAATTACATTAACCCCGGACTGCTGAGCCTCGGCACAAATCCCATGCCAGAACTCTGCCTGATATTCATAGACAAGCTGGTCAATAATAACACCTATAGTTTTGGCCATAATCCTCTCCTTGAAATTACATCAAGTGCCCGCTAAATCTCGAATTGACCTTCACACTCCCGAAATATCCTGATTATAATAATACAGCTGTTTATTTTTTTCAATTCAAAAAGAGCTTTTCTAACTGAGAAATAAATAGTGACAAATTTATTTATTGTTGATAATGTGAAAAGTATGTATTATATGGCAATAAACATTAAAATATATGGAGAAATATTATGTCTAATAAGGTTGAAAAAAATAAACCGTTAGTTACAAACATCTACACGGCGGATCCGTCCGCTCACGTCTATGACGGAAAGATATACATTTATCCTTCACACGACATGGATCTTGAAGCCGCTTCAAACGATAACGGCGACCAGTACGTCATGGAAGATTACCATGTTCTTTCGATTGATAATTTTGATTCACCATGCGTCGATCATGGAATGGTTCTTCACGTCGATGATATTCCATGGGCAAAGCAGCAGCTCTGGGCGCCTGATGCGGCATTTAAGAATAACACCTATTATCTTTTTTTTCCGGCAAGAGACAAGGAAGATATTTTCAGAATCGGAGTCGCTACAAGCGATAAACCGATGGGCCCGTTCAAGGCAGAGCCTGATTTTATAAAGGGAACTTTCAGCATCGATCCGGCAGTTTTGGTTGATGACGACGGAAAATCATATATTTATTTCGGCGGTCTTTGGGGCGGTCAGCTTGAAAAATGGCAGACAGGAACATTTAAAAATGATGCTGAAGGTCCGGCAAAAGGAAAGCCCGCTCTTGGACCTAGAGTTGCGGAATTATCCGACGACATGCTTTCATTAAAGGGTTCAGCGGATGAAATATCAATTGTCGATGAAAACGGAAACCCGATTCTTTCAGAAGATGAAAACAGAAGATATTTTGAAGGACCTTGGGTTCATAAATATAACGGCTATTATTATTTGTCTTATTCAACAGGAACCACACACTATATCGCTTACGCGATAAGCAAAAATCCGAAAGGACCTTTCACCTACAAGGGAAAAATCCTCAATCCTGTAATCGGATGGACAACACATCATTCAATTGTCGAGTTCAACAACAAGTGGTACCTGTTCTATCACGACAGCTCGCTTTCAGGCGGAAAGGACAATAAACGCTGTGTCAAATTCACAGAAATCACATACAACGCCGACGGAACAATTCAGACTATAGATCCATATAAACAGCCGGTATAAACCGGCTGTTTCTTAATCCGCGATGAAGCCGTACGCATGAGTTGATGTATTGATATAAAGCGTACCGGTATCTGTCTTCCGCTGAATCAGATTTCCATTCACAGTAATTTTTCCGGCATAGCCTGAACCAAAATTCTGTGAAGGTCGACTTCTAAACGGAGAACTGTTAAGAGCAGAACCGCCTGCGGAAAAAACATATTCACCCCAAGCCGATCCTTCTGCTCCGAGAATCAAAGCGGCATACCACGAATACATAAACTTATCTTCATCATACAAAGCCGTATCAGAATTAGTTGTAATCGTAAGCGCCATCGAACCGTTTGATGCGCAATATTTAGTCGCGTCGTTCATCTTTTTTATTGCAGATTGAAGCGATACGGGCGATGCGGCATCGACATAATTCCCTTCGCTTATAAAAAAACTTTCGAGAAGAAAATAATCATTAGAACCCATATGGGATTCACTTCCATCCGGATTCGAAACCGAATTGACATCGGCGCTGAAGACATCATCAAGAATCCATACATTAGCGATAACCGAAAGCTGTCTGCCGCGTTTCTTTGATTTAACCGCATGAACGGCATCAATCGCCTCATTCTGCCGCGCCCGATTCACATCATAATCGTAACCGTACTCGTCGAAGAAAACACCGTCAATACCCATATCATTCCATGAATCAATGCGCGTTTTGATTTCATTTATATCAAGACGCTGAGATGAAGCAAGCATTCCCAAATCAATATAACCGAAAAAAACCGTATTCTTACATGAAGGATGATTTATTATAGCAGTTACAGTATCCTGCGGGCAATCGCTTCCGCTAAAAGTCCGGTTAATAACAACATAATCATATTTCGCATATTCCGCTGCCGCAGCTGCAACGGGATCCGAGACTAAGTTAGCATTATTTATCGCGTTCGGCCATGAATAAAATATCAACAACTTCTTGGTTCCAAGCTGTGAAACATCATCAACACTATCACCGCCATTGCTTCCTCCGCAGGAAGTACAGAATACAGCAATGCATGCGCAAAGCACGAGTAACCAATTTTTAATTTTTCTTTGTTTAAACAATCCACGCCTCCAAGCGAATTACACTACATATCGAGCTAAAACAAAAAGCAAATCAAGCCATGATATATCAAGCTGTTTTTTATGATTAATTTAATATTACAAATTATGAATAATCGGTATGCTTGAAAGATTTAAATTATAGTTTGCCCGTGACAAACTGAACCGCTAGACTCGAGAATGTCACTGCCGCCCATACTATAAGTCCAAGAATTACGGGTTTAATTCCTGTCTTAAACATACGGCGGAAATCCGCATTCAGACCTATTGCAGATAGCGCAAGAATGATTGCTATCTTGCCTCCTTCAGCGATTACATCAGCAGCCGTAATTGGAATAACTTCTGTACTGCGCAGCATCGACATAAACAGAAACCCGAGAACAAACCACGGAAATATTTTTATAAGACTATATCTGACTGTTTGATTAGATGCAGCAGATGTTCTTTTCTGACTGAAATAAAATACGAGTGCATAGACTAAACATATCGGAACGATAAGAAGAGTGCGTGCAAGTTTCACAACTGTCGCATAATCTCCTGCCTCTTTGCTGAACGAATATGCCGCAGCGACAACAGATGATGTATCGTTTATAGCGGTTCCCGCCCAGAGACCGAATCCCTCATTCGAAAATCCGAATACATGACCCGCAGCCGGAAAAATAAATACAGCCGCGATATTAAAAAGAAACACAGTTGATATTGAAAACGATATCTCATGTTCATCCGCATCTATCACAGGCGAAAGCGCGGCGATTGCAGAGCCTCCGCAAATCGCAGTTCCGGTACCTATGAGTGATTTTAATTTAAACGGAATTTTAAGAAAATATCCGGCAACATACGCCGTAATGAACGCCGCTGATAATGTGAAAATCATAACAAAAAATGAAGTCATACCTGCTTTCGCAACCTGATTCATACTGAGTCCGGC
>JAEWVM010000062.1 GCA_023396615.1 Spirochaetota bacterium
TTTCAACAGATACCGCCTTCTACCTGCCCAATAATAATAAATATTCCGGAAACCTGACGAATTTCATAGAAATCAACATTTATAAAAGAAATATATTCTCTCTTTTATTTTCGATGAATGAAAAAACTATTTATGGCGGAACAGAAATTCCGAAAAATAAACCTTACACAATACAATACCTTCCTATTGAATTTCTTTATGCACGTTTTGATACGGGTATGGGATATTTCGGACTCATCATTGATCATGAATGTTTTAATTACTCCGGAAAACTTGTTTCACCGGAAGACAGATACCGGTGGTATGGAACCGCAATTAAATGGAACAGCTACGGCATGAATGTTTCCGAAGGAAATTATCCGGATTCAGATTCAATTTCTTTCAATCCGAAACTTAATTATTCTCTATATGCGGGAAGAAAAATCGCTACAATTGAATACCCCTATAAATTTATTTTTAGAACTGATGTTCGGATTGAGATCGCAAACATTTACGGCTTTTTCCCATATGTGCGGGCATTCGGATATTTTACAATTGATGACTCCCTTCGTGTAAGCCGCATATTCGAGGCCGGGTTTATACGTCCATCCGGAAATGTTTACCTGATGCCCTATGTAAGATATTCACACTCTGAGGATATTGATTATTACAAATGTCCGCCGGCAAAATTCTTTTCAGCAGGTCTAAACGTTGAGACGCTTTTTTCACTTAACGGAACGAACGGAAACGAAATTACATCTTACCGTAATGAAAAATCATTATTGTTTCCAACGATGCACTTTTCCGTAGGATACGGTAGAAAATTCAAAAGCAGTCATTACGGCAACACTGCAGAAGGAAAGATTACTATAGATATCTTTTCAATTAACAATTTTACGGCATACTGCGAAAATAATCTAATACATCGTTCACCTGTTCAGGTTACGATGATGTATCCATGGCGAATGGAATATTCGGCACGCGGCGGATTATTTATAGGAAAAGCTTCTTCATCAGCTGCATTCTCCGCCGGGTATGAATTCACTCAAAATGTCTACGGCAATGATGACAAAACTATTCCGGAAAAATATCATTCGGCATTCATATCAGCGGGCAGTCCCGGAATGTATCCGCGCACAGAGTATGATTACTACGCATATGCTGACAAAAATGATAATTTCCCGATGAACATTTTATGGAAGATAGAAGCCGCGAAATATTTCAAAAAAGAAAACTTTGCATACCGTTATCTCGCAAGTGCTTCGCTTGAACAGGATTATTATTATTCAAATAAATTGGCTATATATATTTTGCCTTCAATCGGTATTGCCGGCAAGTCAAAAACAGAACGCTCTTATTCTGCCGAGTTCGGTCTGAAATATATTTCAGGCATTCTTTTTAATCCTTACATAAAATTAGCCGATGAAATGTTGAGCTTTGAAGGAAATGCCGAGAAAGAAAAATTGATATTCGCGGGATTCAGAATTTTGAGATGATATCTTAAAATCCGTTATAAATAAACATTCAAATATCAACGATCAAAATGCTTTTACTTCATTTTTCCATCTTCAATGTAAATCCGGACTCCTTTGCGACATGAGCAGTAATTTCATCTCCAAGCTTAACTGAATTGATACAGCTAACAGGAATTTCAACTTTTCTATCTTCAATTTTTATTGTTCCGTATTTTTTATCAATATCCGAAACTATACCGGCTATTATTTCTTTAATTCCTTTTTCGAAATCTGATTCAGCCAGTATAATACTTTTTTTGATGATCCTTGAAATGATAAGCATTACCGCTACTTCCGAAATCAATATTGCCGGAAAGTAATAGTAAAAATTCTCAAGGGGCATAAACCGGTTTATTACAAAAAGTACAGCGGGACCGGTTAAACTCGCAGCCCGAATAATAAGCAATATTCTTTTTTTATCCCGGATGCTTTTCGCAAGGATAGCTCTTTCATCACTCGTCATCAAAATTGTTTGAACTTGCATTTTATCCTCACCGCGTTAATTTATCATATGATATTCCAACAGTTAAATCAAATACAAAAATGAAATATCAGTCCGGATAGACTGATACCCCAGGGTGCATAATAATAAACTTATTGACAGATTACAGTAAAACAAATGATTATGCCGTAAATGCTAAGAATCATAACGGCGGGAGCCGTTTGAAATATAATAAATAGAAACTAATGATCCCAGTAAAAATTGTTTTGGCAAAGGGGGCGTCTTTTCCGGATTATCAAACAGCAGGTGCCGCAGGTGCGGATTTGTGTGCGTTTACGGAAAAAGACATACTTTTAAAGAAAGGTGAAACTGCGCTTATACCAACCGGCGTTTCGATGGAAATACCGGTTGGTTACGAAGCCCAGGTCAGACCGCGCAGCGGTCTTGCGGTTAAACATGGAATTACTCTATTGAATTCTCCCGGAACAATAGACAGCGACTACCGCGGAGAGATTAAAGTCATAATGACCAATCTCGGCGCGGAAGACTTCAGAATAACAAACGGAATGCGTATAGCGCAGATTGTTTTCGCAAAAGTCTACAGGGCGCACTTCCTTGACTGCGAGCTTTCCGAAACAAAAAGAGGATCAGGCGGTTTCGGGCACACAGGGGCATGAGGAAAAAAAATTTTAATCCCAAACAAAAAAGAAAAAACGAACCGGCGCTGAAAATAATTCCGCTTGGCGGACTCGATGCTATCGGACGAAACATGACATTGTTTGAATCCGATGATTCGATAATAGCTGTCGATTGCGGAATTATGTTTCCGACAACTGAAATGCCTGGAATAGATTTCATCATTCCGGACTTTTCTTATCTCAGAGAAAGACGCTC
>JAEWVM010000090.1 GCA_023396615.1 Spirochaetota bacterium
TGACCGAAGGAAAGTTCATTGTTGTTGAAGGGATTGACGGATGCGGAAAGTCAACTTTGATTGAAAAACTTAAGACTCATTTTCCTGATGCAGTTTTTTTGAGAGAACCGACAAACGGAAAAATCGGCATGACAATTAGAAAGAAACTTGCATCCGAAGATGTTCTTGATGCGGATGAAATGCTCTCTCTTTTTATTTCGGACAGAGAAGAAGACTGTGAACTGCATGTTTTCCCGGCAATTAATTCAGGCAAAAATGTTATAATGGATAGATATTATTATTCCAATGCCGCATATCAGGGGGCTATGGGACTCGATCATAATAAAATAATCGCTGAAAACATCAACCTCGGCTTTGCAGTTCCGGACCTTGTTTTATATCTTAACATATCTGCTGAGAAGGCTCTCGAACGTATACGCTTGCGAGCTATTTCTTCCGAGCAATATGAGAAGCTTTCGTTTCTTGAAGCGGTCGATTCTATTTATAAAAAGATATCCGATGATAAATTCTGTTTTCTGGATGGAAATCTTTCTCCTGATGAAGTTTTACAACAGGCTCTTGAAAGAATTGGAGATATATTGTGAAGAGCAAATCTCTTTATTTTATTATTCAATTTTCTCTCAGTGCTTTTTATTCACTGTTGATTCTTGTAATGCTTTATCATGTAAAAAAAACCGGAATGGAAAAAGAGCATTTCGGTGCTTTATGTTTCATTGTAGCGATTCTTCTTTTTACCGTTTTCGATTACTTCAGCGATTTGTTTGATTCCTTGTTTGAAAAGAAAATAGATTATAAGTATTATATTAAAACTGTTGATTCGCTCTTGTCTATTAAAACGATTGAGGATTTTCTTCATGAAGCATTCCCGATGCTTGTGCAGCTTACTCATTCTTCTTCCGGCGCCATTTTTTTTATTAATCAAGAAAATGAATCGTTTGAATGCTTCAGATATTCTGCCGGAAAAATAAGGAAAGAAGAGGTGTTTGCTTTTGATTCTGAATCGCCGCTTGTGAAGATAATGAATCATCCTGATGATATTATCATCAGACGAAATATGGCGAGAAACCTGACTTTTGAAAAAAGCATTGTAACTGAAATGGATAAAATAGGGGCTGATGTCGCAGCTCCAATTTATTATCATGATATTTTTATAGGTTTTGTGAGTCTGGGCGGAATAGCCCGCAACGTCACCTCAGATGATTGTGCCACAATAAAAATATTTACATCAAAGGCCGGATCGATTAAGGCGCATAATTTTCTTACAAAAGAGATGATAAAGAAGCGTGAATTTGAAAAAGAAAAAGCAATTGCTCTTAAGGTTCGTAAATCTTTTTTTCCGACAAACGAAGCATCTAATTCATTGTGTGAAGTAGGCTTGTTTGCTAATGCCCGTTCTCTTCTTACAGATTTGTTCTATGATATTTATAAAAAAGACGATTCCATTCTTTTTTCATTTTACACAACAGGTAAGGAAACGTATGACTCTCTAATATTTATGCCTGCCGTAAAAGTTTTAATTCAAACCTACATTCGTATGGGATATAAAGTTAAAGACTCTGTTTTGATGGCAAAGGATATTCTCCAATCAAAAGATCTGATTGATGATAATTTTTCAATCTGTGCAGGTTTGCTTACGGGAGATATTCTTGAATATTATGCTGAGAACATGCCTAATCCCTACAAAATCAGCCAAAATTCAATTGAAGAAGTAAATGTAAATATCAGGATTGAATTGGGAGATCTTGTTGTTTTTGTTGAAAAAGAAATGAAGAATACTATTAGTGAAAAAATAGCTAAAGGGCATTCAGAAATATCATTTATCAGAGACAGAAGAGCATATATTATTGCAGAAAATATTCTTGAATTGGCAAACGGACCTTATGGTTCCAGGAATAAACTGGTGGCGGTTGTAAAATGCGTTTAAAAAATTTTTTTAGAAGCAATATTTTTATCGGCATCTGTTTTGTTGTCCTTTTTGTTGTAGATTTTTTTTCTATTGCTTCGCTTGCAGATTTTTCCTCAAAATATCCTTTTGACAGAATTTTATACGGAAATACATTCAAATATAGTTTTATTGTTCTTGGTAAATCCGATTTATATGATTCTGTTCTGGTAAAAATGAACGGGATTTATATTAATGAAAATAATGCTAAAGATGTTATCCGCAGCAACAGTGAATATCTTTCGACATGTCAGATTAAAAAGAAAAACGGTGTTATTGATGCAATAATTTTGAAAAGATCTTTTAATTATAATATGTTTTCATCTGCTGTATTTTTTATTATAATAGCAAATATTCACATATTATGGGGTTTGATAGTATGGAAAATCCGTCTTGAGTATAAACTTTCATATTACTATTCATTATTTTCAATAAACCTGGGAATTGTCCTTTTTGCACTTTCACTTCTTTTTATGTATGAACATGCAATATATATTGTAATTTTATCTGCTAGTTTTTTTACCGGTCTTTTTTTGTTCTTGTTTTCAGATATGATTAATTCAAAACGAATGAGATTGATGAAAGTTTTGTCAGTTTTGTTTTCTACGCTGCTTGCCGTTGTATCATTTATTTATCTTTATAGTAACGTAGTGCAAACTATAGTATTGATTAATGCAATCAATCTTGTTGCGTTTGTTGCATTATTGGTGTTGTTCATTGTTTATGTTGTAAAATCATGTTTTTCTCTACGCAGGATTCTTCAGATAGGATTCATTTCTTTTGCCGGATTTGTCCTTCCATGCGGAATTCTCCTTTTGTCTAACAGCATTGATATGCCTGTAACAGTTTTTATGAATACTTCATTAACAATGATAATTCCTCTGACTCTCGGAAACAGCTTGATACGTGCGAATGGAAGTTTTAAATTTAAAGTAGATAAACTGTTTCTTGGAGAATTTTTAGCAGATTTTTTTTCAGCCACATTGATAGCTTTTCTCGGAGTATTTGTTTTCAATTTGTATTCGGCCGGAGTATCTGTATTATCTATTTTCCCTCTGGCTTTTGTTGCTATCGTGATTTTGGCTAGTTTGCGCAGATGGCTTAAGTACAGCATAAAATCAAATGATTATAATCATGACGTTTATATATCATCACTGAGAGATATCTCTGTAATTGCCGCCGAAACATCTGAGCTTAATTATAAGCTGGCTAGAATTTATATTGAAGCTTTCAGAATATTATCTCTCAATCAGATGAAAATATACGTATCATCAGAAAGACTTAAAAATTCCAGCAAATCGCCTTTTGAGACTTATGTAAAATATTTTAACACGGATTCACCTCTCGCGGTTCATTATAAGAAATACAAAGGCTTAATAAAAAAAGATTCAATATTTGCGAAATCTCTTTATGAAACATTGTCAGAGGGAATGGAAGAAATATCAAACTATCATGCGGTCAGCCCGATAACCGATTCAGAAACATTTTTAGGGGTTGTACTTCTTGGAGAAAAAATTAACGGAAGTGAATTTACTGAAAATGATATTCGTTTTATAAATTCATTTTCATTTCTTGTCTACCAGATGATTGAAAATGATATTATGTTTACTGATTACATCGATAAGCTGTCATTTGAGCAGGATATGGATAATGCTTCGTTTATTCAGATGAGACTTTTTCCTAAAATATTTCCATCTGATTCAGGACTTGATATAGTCTATTATACCAGACCTTATATCAAGCTTATGGGAGATTATTTTGATTTTTTCAAAATTTCTGAAAATAAAACGGCCTTTATAATAGCTGACGTTACGGGTCATGGAATGCCCGCAGCGATGATTGTTTCTGTTACTTCAATGATTTTCAATTCGCTTATGCGGTTGAACGTTTCTCTTGGCAAAGTTATGAGTGAGCTCAATAATTTTCTATCTTCAAGGTATGCTGGAATTGAACTTATCACGGCGTTTGCCGGAATATATGATAAAACAAAAAATGAGATAGAGTATGTTAATGCGGGGCATTGCCAACCTGTTATTTATAGAAAAACAAATGAGCCGGTATTTATCGAAGAAAGATTTAATATGCTTGGTGTCAACCGTACTTCGGAATATACCACAAACTCAATTGCTTTTCGAAAGGGAGACTATATAGTATTGTACACTGATGGTTTAACTGAGCTATATGATGGAATAAGAAAAGATATTGTCGGAAATCAGATTTTTTTCTTTCAGGGCAAAGAAAGATTTAAGAATACCGAAAGTCTGCTTGACGCTTTTGTCGGTACAGTTGATTCTTTTGAGCCGGAGATGATAAAAGATGATGTTACGGTTGCGGTTATCAGGTGTTCTTAGTTTTCTTGCCGTTATTACAGTATTTCCTTGTATTTTGACTGCATCACCAAAGAAGATTGCAGTATTGCAAATACTTGCAGAAGACAATGAATCTGCTTTATACGCAGATATGGCTTACAGCTCCCTTAACGAATTTGTTATGAAGGAAGGATTTGATTCTTCAATAGCTATAGCCGAGTCAAGACGCAAAAAACTTAATTATTATGAAATGATCGATCTCCTTTCCCGTGCAGGAGCAGAGACTGTTTTTTCAGGAGAAATTCGAAAAACTAAAGGTGAAGTTGTTTTCCGTTTTTTTGCGTTTGATCTAAAAGAAAACAATTCCGGAAGAATATATGCGAAATATGAAGCTTCGGCGGATTTAACCGGAGTTTCTCCATATAGCATAAATATGATATGCAGAGAACATGTTATTCGTTTTCTGGAAAAATATTCCAAAGAAAAAAATTTTTCAAAACTGCCTGATTATTATGCCGAAAAAGAAGCAGCAGTTTTGGCGGAAAGCAGTTTCCCAAACTCCTCAAGAATAATATTATTTTCACCTTTGATAAGCGCTTTTACTCCGATATATGTTCCATATGAATACGCCTCTTCAAAAAATTATAGTGGCCTTTCATTATATCTTCTTAATTCCGCACCTTACCAGGCAGCGACTTTTGCTGCTGCGTGGAGAATGATAAGTCCGTTTGGAAAGAGAGACCGAAAGGCTTCTTCTTCTGAGAAATTGTTTATGTATTACAATCTTGCTTTGGGCGGGCTTCCTCATTATCTTGCTCTGGCTTCGGATTCTTCGCTTCCGAGAATGAGAAATTTCGGTGCTAGGGATGAGCTGATAGGAAACCGATACTGTGAAGCTTTCTTTATGCTTACTGGAGGCGGATCGGCACATTTTTTTAAAGGGCATCATGCATGGGGGTATTTTTATTATCATGCCGATATGCTGCTTACAGTCGCGGCGATTTGTTCTGTAAAGGGAGAAAGATTTTATTTTATAGATTCTTTTGAGAAAAAGGATAAAGCTAAAATATTTATTGCACTTGCAGGTGTACGCGTTATCGAGGCTGTTCATGCATATTGCAGTGATTACAATATACTTAACGGATCAGAAACTTCTTCGCCTCTTCCATATCTTTTTATGAATGAAGAGACACTTGAAGGCGGGATGTCGCTTAAGTTTTAATTGTTAATCGCTGATAACAGAAACGAATGTATGCTTTGATTCGATGCTATAAATCCTTTTGTCTCTAAAGTCAGCTCTTCTCCGGTAAGTGATGTTATTTTTGCTCCAGCTTCTCTCAAAATTACCGCAGGTGCGGCATAATCCCATACCGGATCATTAAACTGAATAACTCCGTCGACAATTCCCTCAGCAAGATAAGTTAATTCGCGTGACGATGCACCTATAATTCTGATGCCGAAACACTTTGAGGATATATTTGTAATAAAGTTGATGTTTTTATTGATATCAGATTTGAAATCAGCATCAACTACTATAAAAGAATCCTCTAAAGAGCTTTCTTTTGAAATAAACTTTTTGTCATTTTTCATCGCCCCGCCGTTAATTTCGGCATAATAAAATTCCTCAAACAGCGGAAGATAAACTGCACCGATTATCAGCTGACCGTTTTTTGCCACGGCAATGGAAACTCCGAAGTTATGTGAACTTTTCATAAAATTGTGTGTTCCGTCAAGCGGATCAATTATCCAGGTATATTCAGAACCTGATTTGAGAATTCCGCTTTCTTCAGCGATAATTGAGTGAGTGGGAAAAACCGATTTGATTTTTGATATTATCAACTTTTCGCATTCTCTGTCTGTGTCTGTTGAAAATGAACCGTCATTTTTTAGTTCCGCGCCGGAAATTTTTCTGGAAAATGAACTTTTTAGAAATAGTCCGGCTTCTTTCGCCGTAGCATAGCAAAGAGATGATATGTCCGTCATTTTTCCCCGCTGATGTGAAAGAATCAATAATTACATTTTGCTTTTGCTCAAAATGTAATTATATGTAACATACTTTGATGCAATATGTCAATTGTTTTAGATAGGGTCGGGATTGTATTTGGGTTAAATAAGTGATTGCAATATTTTAGCCCGAAAATATTCTTTAATCGGATGCTTTTATGACAAAAAATGAGGCTGTTGTAAATCTTTTTCTCAGCGTTATGGTTTCTGACGGCGATGTTTCTGATTCGGAAATAGCTGTAATCGAAGATTTTATCGGAAATTTGCATTATTTTGATGTTAATCTCGAAGCATCTGTAAAAAAGATAAGCAGTTTAACGCCTGACAGAATATCGAATTTATTTGATGAATCGATTGTATTTCTGAAGGATATCCCGATGGATGAAAAAATCCTTCTGCTTGATAAAATAAATGATATTATTGAAGCTGACGGAATTATTGCTGAAGGCGAAAAAAATATGCTGATGAAAATCAATTCGATCTGGAATTTCGACTGAATTCTGATATTTATTAAAATTATACAGATCAATTGTTTATTTAATATCTTTTTCCATTTCTTCAGGAATCAGATAAGTAATAATTATTAAATGCAATGGAGAATATGAATGAGAAGAAACAGATCAATTGTAAATTATGCGGCATTTATGATAACTGCATTTACCTCAATTATCTATTTTGCGCAGAGAATGTATTTTCCTTTTTTTGAAGAAAATTTCTCACTGATTCCTTCAGAAATTATTACGAAGTATCAAGTTTGGCGAATATTTACTTACTTATTTATACATGATCCCATGTCATATCTTCATATATTTTTTAACATGTATATGCTTATTATGTTCGGTATTCAGGTAGAAGCAGAATGGGGGAGAAGACGTTTTTTCTTTTACTATTTTCTCTGCGGAACCGGAGCCGGGCTTTTGATTTTTCTGATTGCACTCATCAGCGGTGAAAACTCACTGACAATGGGAGCCAGCGGTGCCGTATTCGGAATAATACTCGCTTTCAGCATGCTTAATCCCGATGCTGTAATTCTTCTTTTCTTCATTCTTCCGATTCGTGCAAAATACCTGGTTGTTTTATATGCAGGCCTTGAACTATTTTTCGAATTATCCGGTGCTCAGCCGGGAGTCAGTCACGTCGGACATCTCGGCGGATTGTTGACAGGTTTTCTTTACTTTAAATATATGAAGTACAAATTTTCTAAGAGAAAAAAACGCCGGACGCCGAATAAGCGGTCCGGGTTTTCTGTAGTTTCTTCCGAGAAGAACGAGAGCTCTATGATAATGAAGAATGCTATTTTGGATAAGCTTCGCGCTGGGAAAGGAAAGGAGTCTCTTTCTGATGATGAATGGCAGTATATAAAGTATCTTGATATAATTCACGATTCGGTTGATTCTGAAGAAAAAGCCGGCATTGAAAGCGATAAAAAGTTCATTAACGAAGTACGTAATTTTATCAAACTTTGAAAAAGTCCGTATTCTTTCTTATCTCTGCAATAAGTGAATGAATTTGGTTGATTGATTCCGCTATCATAGAGAGGGATTCATGATTCTGTGACAGGTTCTCGCTGAGAGCCTTCATCGTTTTTTCTGCTTCAAGAGAAAATTGCTGATATTTTTCAATTCCTGAGGAGTTTTCTTCGGCTATTGCTTTAACAGAATTGGTTTCGTTGACGGCATTTTCTCTAACGGCAGCCTGCAGCTGTAGAAAATCAAACATTGTATTAATTATTTTTCTAATCTCTTCCGTATCTCCGACTATTGATGAAATTGAATTAACAGCTGATTGGACATTAGTAAAGCTTTGTTCAATTTCGGCGCTTGACTTGGTTATAAGATTCTCTATGTCCTTTGTACTTCCTGCTGTTTTATCGGCAAGTTTAGATATTTCTTCTGCAACTACGGCGAAGCCTCTTCCTGCATCTCCGGCTCGTGCTGCCTCAATCGAAGCGTTCAATGACAGCAGATTAATCTGATCGGATATGTCGTTGATTACATTTACAATATTATTCATCTCATGGGAGCTTTGCTGAATGGATCCCATGGTTTTGCTCAAAATATTTAATGAGTTTTGTCCGCTTGTAATTTTTTCCGATATGGTTACAAGAGATTCCTTGGATTTCGAAGAACTGGCAGTTAATTCCTGCATGGTCGCAAAAATTGATGCAAGTTTATTGTTAAGTGCGATGAAAGAATGATAGAGAACATCGCTGTTGAAGCTGATTAGATCGATCTCTTCTCTGTTCTCTACGATAAAAGCGGTCAGTTTTTGATGGAGATCTGTCTGTTCTTCGGATTTTCTGCTTGCTTCAGCAGTAGTCGCTACAGTTTTATCGGCAAGAGAAGATGTTTCAAGAGTCACTCTTTTAATTTCTTTCATCATTACATGAAGAGTTTCAAAAAGAACATTGACTGCATTGTATATACTGCCGATCTCGTCATTTTTGTCTTTAGGGAAACGCATTTCGAGATTTCCGTCAAATCTGGCGACATCAGAAATAGTAGAAGAAAATGAGTTTATCGGTTTTATGAGTATTCTTCTGATGAAAAGTATCAGAAGAATACTTGCTATGAATCCTGCTACTGCAATTGCAATAATGAAAAATAGTATTTCACGTTTTGCCTTAACTATCTCGGCATAATCTATGTCCACCCCGATAATTGCGCAGGTTTTACCTTCTGAGTCAATAATAGGAGAATAAGCCGACTTGAAGATACCGTACTGGTCATTTGTTATTGATCCTATTACATTCTTTCCTTCAAATGCGGTTAAAACAGCATCGTCTGCTTCGTATTCCATCCCAATCGGCGAGTGATTTTCGTTCTCTCCGGTATCAAGAATGAAATGTATTTTGCCTTCGGAATCTTTTATTAGGGAATATATAAACGTCAGATTGTTGTCTTTTTGAATCTGAATCAGTTTGTTTCTGTAATATGAATACTTTTGCGAGTCTTCTGTATTCTCAGATGCAATCTCTTTGTGAATTTCCGGGTCAATCATTGCAGATAAAGTTTTTGCACTTGAAGAAAGTGCAGAATCTATCTTGTCATTATAGCTGGAGTTGAGTTTATAAAAGAAAAAACCGCTGGTTAATGTTATCAGTATCAGATTATTAAGAGCGAACAAGATTGAAGTTTTAAACGATATGCTGAACCCTTTCATTGCAAGCCAGTCCTTCTGTTTAATAATTCAATCGTATAATTGCGCACAGATAAAGCAAACAGTATTTTGAAAAGTTCAGGACTTTTTAAAATAATTCATTTTTGGGTTTTTATTCTATCCAGAAGCGAGTCTATTTCTTCCTGATCGAGCCATTCGTCAGAAACGTCGGTCGTAGTTCCGGTTGCAATCATGTACATTTCCATCGCCATGATCAGTTCTTCTTTTGAGACATAGCCCAAAGTTACCATAACCTGACCTATTGCAGTCTGAGGATTGTCTTTCTGCAGTTCGAGAGAAGCACGGAGCTGATCCTCGGTAATTATTCCGTTTTCAACAAGAAATTCGCCTACGCGTTTAAAATTACTCATGATTTCTTTTAATCCGTAAAAATGAAAGTGTCAAGCTAAAATCAGACCTTTGTTTTATGGTTGGAATCATCATCTATGATAAACCATTTTACCATTTCGCGTTTTGTCATACTTTCATCCAGTTCTGCTATTTGAGAGATTAAATCATCATCTGAGTCTGAAAAATCTTTCCGGGTATGAATCATGTTCGCGTAGCTCTGATGGTAATCGGATTTGAGATCATGACTGAACATATCTTTATTTTTGTTAGTTTTAAAATAATCATTCAGTTTTTTGTTTTCATTAAATATTTCATGTGATGAAAAATTATGAGAAATAAAACTCATCATTTCATCAAAGCTCAAAATGAAACGAGCAACCTTGTTTAAGCCGCACGCTACATCCGAAATTCCTATTCCGTTTTCGGTGTAGAACGGAATGAACGGGACAAATTTTAACCGTCCGAAAACAGCCTTTTTTACATATTGTTCTGATGAAAAAGATTTTGAAGATATATCTGCAAATATAAAAGATATTTCGGAATCATTCAAAGAAAAAAGATCATTAAAGTTTTTTATTTCGATCATATCATAATTGAATAACCGGAGAACTGCTTTTATAATTGTATTACGTTCTTTGTCCGGAGAGAAAACCGCGATTTTCTTTTTTGTATAGGATTTACTGAAAATTTTACTGATCTTAATAAGATTATTTTTCAGATAATTATGATTCAGATAAAAAGGGATTAATTTGCTTTTCATTTCGGCTTCAGTTTTAGGAGAGAATTCTTTTGAAAAACCAATTGTCGATAATGGAATTTCTCTTAATGCAATTTTAGAATCAATATCAACTGCAGTAAAAAGATAATCTTGAAACGAATCAGGAATGTTGATACGCCGTTCAATTTCTGAAGAGTCAGAATATATATTATTGAAGCAGGTAGTGCTTTCGCTTAATATTAGAATTTTAGCAGGTTTCATCGTTTATTTTATGCGTTTCACGAAATCAAAAATTATTCTGGCAGTTAATCCCCAAATGGGACCGAAATCAGTATTGTAGTAATAAACCCTGTGCAGCATATTTCCCCATGGTTTGTGGTACATCGGCGGAAGATTCAGTTTTTTGGAAGGAAGAAGTTCAATGATCCTTCCATCATCATCTACGCTTGAAGGATTGACCGAAAGTTTTACATGATAAATCTGAGGCTCATTATCGATAAAATATGAAATGGGTAGAGAGAAGACTTCAGAAACTTCAAGTTCATCAATAACAATGTCTTTTTCTTTAACACCTTTTACGAATCCGGCGAAAGGATGAACAAGAGCTCCCATCGGAGAAATAATTGTATCAAGCGGCAGAAGTTCGGAAAATAATTCGGGAGATATTCCTGTTTCTTCTTCGACTTCTCTAAGTGCGGTATCATAAGGTGATTTGTCGATGGATGTATCTATAACTCCGCCGGGAAAAGAAATTTCTCCGCCCTGACGTGTTCCTTCTGCTCTTTTTTCAAAAAGGAACTGCATTCCGTCTGTCAAAACGAGTGCGACTACAGAGCAGTTTAAATACTCATCTGAACCGCTTATTCCGGTATTAGCTGATTTGAATTTTGAAATCAGGAGTTCGTGATCCATATATTTATAATTTCAGAATATACGAAATGATTCAAGTATAATTTGAAAGTATGATAAAAAAGAATTAAGAAACCTTTCTATACTGCGGTATAGAAATAAAGATTGTTACGCGGGAATGTTGCTTTTGAAAGAAAGAATTATCATGGTCATGTCATCATGGAGAGGCTGACGTCCCTTATATCTTGAAATATCTTTGAGTAATTCATCTTTAATTGTTTCAATCCCTCTTTCAGCGTATCTACCGACGTTTGCCGCGAATCTTACTGAACCGTATTGCTCTCCTGATTCGTTGACTTGTTCGATAAGACCGTCTGTTACCAGCATAAATAGATCATCTTTTTCTAATTTGATTTTGTCAGAAGGTATACTGTTTTCATTATCTGCTATGCCTAAAGGAATGTTGTTGTCTTGTGAAGTAGTCAGCCTGAAGAATCTTCCGTTTCTAAAAAGATATATTAGGGAATGCCCCATGTCGAAGATTGTGAGTTCGCCGGTTTGTTCATTAAGATCTGCAAAGACGCCGGTAACAAATTTTTCGTTTCCAAAAGTTGAAAGCAGAAAAGAATTCATTTTTTGTATAAAAGTGCATATTCCTGATGAAAAATCATACGCACTGAAAAGACCTCCAATTGCTGAAGTAACGAGAGATGCCGAAATGCCCTTTCCGGAAACATCACACAGCGTAAACAGCCATCTTCCTTCTTTGTATTCTCTTACGTCGTAAAAATCTCCGGAGACTCCCTTCGCCGACCGGTTAACTGCGCATACTGAAAATGAAGTATTTTCGAATATCAAATCTTCTTTTACGATGTTGCTTTGAAGTTTACGCGCAAGTTGAATATCTTTCTGTGTAATTCCTGAAAGATAAATAAGTATGTCTTTTGTTGAAAAAATTCCGTAAAATTTGCCTTTCTTAGATATTGCAAAATATTTATCATTTTTGAGTCCATGCTTTTCTTCGATTTCTTCGGCAATAGTATAGATATTGCTCTGATAATCATAGACTAAGCAGTTTGAACATATTTCTCCGGCAGATTTGCTGTGATAAAGATCTCTGCCGAATGGCTTGCTCAGAAAATCGAAAAGTATTTTTCTCGAGATAAGTCCGATTATATGTCCGGATTTGTCAGTTATACCTATTGCCTGAACATCGGCAATTTTTTCCATATCTTCGGCTATCTCAAGTACTGCTGAATCCGCTTTTGTATAATAATATGCAGAAGCTATTTTACCTATGATTTCTCCATGTTGTTTATCTTTTAAGCTCTTTGTAATAGTTTTCAATCCGGAAAGCACTTCATTTTTCTCTTCAGTAAATGACATCATAACTTCTCCATGGCTAGGAGTGTTTAACATTAATATGGAAAATATGTTTAAATATTTTGTAAAGTTCTGATAAATTATGCAGTTGTTATGTTCCGGAAATGCTCTCGGTATGATGTAAATATCATATTAAACCTAAAAGATAATGATGACGGCTGTTCCGTTATCCTGTCTTATGATATTAGGTTCTCCGCCTATTTGTTTCGAAAGAGAAGATACGAGTTTCATTCCAAGACTGTCTGTTTTATCAATATCGAAATTATGAGGAATTCCTTCACCGTCATCGGCAACGGCAAGAGATCTTTTTCCGTTTGGAAGCAGGAGAAATTCTACAATAATACGTCCTTTTCTTCCATCGTTAAATGCGTGTTTAATTGAGTTTGAGACTAGTTCATTTATTATCAGTCCGCATGGAACCGCGTCATCGATTGACATGAAAACGTTATCTGAGCGGACTTCGTATGAAATTTGTCTTATATCAGCAGAACTTCCAGCGAATATCTGTTGAACCAGGTTTTTGAGATATGATCGGATTTCAATTCGAGTCAGGTCTGATGACTGATAAAGTTTTTCGTGAATGAGAGCCATGGTTTTAACTCTATTCCGGCTTTCGGACAGTATGGAAGTTATCTCTGTATTTTTTAACGTATTTGCCTGAAGAGATAAAAGAGATGATATGATCTGAAGATTATTTTTGACTCTGTGATGAATTTCTTTTAGGAGAACATCTTTTTCTCTGAGCGTATCTGATATTTTTTGAGAAGAAACCTTGAGTTCGGTAATGTCTGCTGCGCACGAAAGCATTCCGTCAAAATTGTGATCGTCATCCTCGAACACATAGACATATTCTGAAAGCCATTTGAATGCGGAATCAGTAAACTGCATTTTGTAGATTCCGGTTTGATTTGTTTTGGTTTTAAATGCGTCGTATAAAGGAAGTAGATTCTTTTCAATTGGTTCATCTTTGAAGTCAAAATAAGCTGCAGTCGGATTTTTTGATTTGAAAATGTTGTCTCCTGCAGATAATCCGGAATATTTTTTTGCAGTAGGATTCATGAAAGTTATATTTCCGTTTTTATCGCAGACTGTAATTGCGTCGCGCATAGTTTTAAATATTCTGTCAAGGAGGTTCTCTGATTTCAAAATAGCATTTTCTCTTGATGAAACAGAAAGAACCATTTGCGAGAAAGTTTCATAAAATCCGCTGATTTCAGAATAATCCGAATGTAAGAGCTTTATTCCGTAATTTCCGTCTGAAATTGATGACATTTGCAAAGCGATTCGGTTTAGAGGTAAAATAAATCTGATTTTAAAATAATATACCATTAAAAAAAGAAAAAACGCAGTAAGAGAAAAGGAAAAGCTGAGAACATACTTCATCGATTTAGCCGGGGCAATGATTCTATTATAATCATTATAAATAGAAACAGTCCATTCCGGAGATGCTACAGGATAAACGCTTACTCTCATTCTTTTATCATCTGTAAAATAATTATAACTTCCGGTTTTTCCTGATAGGGCATCAAAAATGTGAGTTTCGTTTTTAATATTCCGCCTTTGTTCTGAATATTTTTTAAATGGATGATAGATGATGGTTCCATTTCTATCTGTTATTGTCGTCCAGATTCCTGTGTTTGCAAATTCTTTATCAATTGATGATGTGAGGGTTTCAATATTGATTATTGCACAAACTATATAATTGTTTCCGGGAACAGATATCGTGAAACAGATGTTGTTTGATTTGAAAGAAACAAAAGAGTCGGAAAAATAGGGTTTCCCGGTTTCTTTGCTTTTAATAAAATATTTCTGTGAGGAGTAGTCAAAGAAATCGTAAAAATTAGTATCATGCGAATGGTTGATAAGTATTCCATTATTATCAAGTATGAAAATTTCTTCAAAAGAATTGTTCCCTGCTGTAATGTTTCTTAAATAGTCATTTATCTTGCTTTTATGTACGGTTTGCCGGGATATGTTTTCATTGATGATTTTCAGCTGATTTACTGTTTGTTTGAAAAAGCGTTCATACTCATTGGACATGTTTCCGGCTAAAGTCAGAGAATTCATATCGCTTGTTTTGATGAGATTGTCGGAGAAATGATTTATAGAAATAAACAGAAATAGAAACAGTAATGAAAAAATAATAATTGTAAAAGCTATGGAGAGTTTATAAATTGATTTCTTGCTGTTTGTTTTCATTTGCTTTTAATAATCTGTCCGTTTTTTATTTCAACAAGATTCGCAGAACGTTGTGCATCTCCGTAACGGTTTATTAGATATTCTCCTGCAGGGGAATCAAATCTTCGCGTTTCGATAGTGTTTTTCTTTATTTCTTCAGGAGTTAAATAGTTTTTTCTGAATGACTGAAATAAAAGATAAATACAGTCGTATCCGTATATGGAAGAAAAAGTAGCTTCCGTACCGAATCTTTCTGTATATTTTTTTCGGAAATTTAAGAGCGATTGATGTTTGTTTTCTGTGTCGTAGAATAATACTGCTTTAATTCCTTCGACGGATTTTCCGCCGTTTGAAGTCAGGTATGATGTCATTGCCCAGCCTCCGGTGAAGATAGGAATTCTGCTTTTTTTACTTCGTATTTTCTGGGCAAATTTTGTTAGATCATGGGCTGAAAAAAGAGCAAGAACCGTATCCGGATTGATTCTGATTATATCGTTTACGGCATTTTCTATTGACTGATTATCGGACAAAGAATATTCTTTTACGAGAAAAGGTGTTATGTTTTTTGAGCCGGCGTATTCTGTAAAAAAACCTATATATGATTCGCAATAGGTTCTGTTTAATGTATCATATATGATAACAATCTTCTTGAGATTTGATGATGAAATCTTGTCTGCTACGGCAATGGCTTCACTTTTGGTAGTGGAGCAGACTCTTAAAAAATTATCATCCTTGTCTGTAAAATAATCTGAACTGGAAGACGGTGATATCATAAGAAAATCTTTGCCATTTATTGATGAAAGACCTGCTTTAGACATTTCGCTTGTACTGTGTCCGATAATTAGATTAATTCCTTTTTCGATAAAATCAGAATTTATTGCAGCTGCTTCTTCCGGTGAATTTTTGTCATCTGAAATAAAAAGTTTAATTTTTCTCTTTCCCAGAACTCCGGATTGATTGATTTCTTCTGTTGCGAGAATTATTCCGTTTTTACAGTGAATGCCGAGGTCGGAATTTTTTCCGCTGAGAGTTGAAGCGACTCCAATGTCGATTGAATGATTAGTGCATGATAAAATGCATACGGAAGATATAAAGACAGCTGGAGATATAAATGTTTTAATTCTCGATAAGAACATAATTCCCCTTGGAGATTCTGTAAAGATAAGTTGTTCTTTCAGCGTCTCCGTTTAAGTTTATTGAAAATGATCCCGTCACAAGAGAAAAATTCTTTTTTCTTATAATTGATTCTTTTATTTCATCGATCGAAGCATCTTCAATACTAAGTTCATTTTCTTCAATACTTTGTTTTAAAATCATTATTGAGTCGTAAGCAAGAAGTGAGACCAGAGAAGGTTCTTCGCCGAATTTTGATAAATATTTCTCTTTGAAAACATTGCTTTGTTGTGTATCAATGTTAAAATTTATGAAATGTGAGAATATTATACCCTCGCTGTGTTTTCCTGCATTTTCCATTAGCTCTGCGTTGGCGGCTGCTCCTGAGGTGAATATTTGCTGGCGAAATCCGTTTTTTCTAAGCGACTGGCAAATTACGGCAAGAGTTTGTCCTGATGTCAGGATAAGAAAAGAATCGGGATTAAGGATTGAACTTCGGTAAAGAATTTCAGTAAGAGTTTTTTCGTCAGCAGATTCAAAAAGAGTTTTATGAATGATCGAAGATTCTCCTGTTTCATCAGAAAAATATTTGATAAAAGTGGAAGAATAAGCGGCATTAGTTTTATCATATAAAACATATATTTTTTTATAACCGGATTTCTTGGCAAATCTTGCCGTGAATTCCGCCTGACTTCGGCTTGCCGGGATGATTCTGATAAAATTATCATTTAGTCCGGAGAGGCTGTCCGAAGCCGAATATGGACTTATCATAAGGATTTGTTTGTTTGATATTGCTTTGAGACCTGCTTTTGACATTTCGCTGGTGTTATGGCCTATTATAATTTTATAGTTTTTTATAGCAATTCCGTAATCTATTCCTTCGGCGATTGACGGATTGTTTTTGTCATCGAAAATATCAAGGATTATTCTGCTGCCTCCGATTCCGCCTGAAGTATTGATTTCATCGACAGCTATTTTCAGACCGTTTTTTGCATATAATCCTGTTTTACTTCCTGTACCCGAAAGAGTACCGACGAAGGCTATTTTTTCCTCACGGCACGAACATAAAAGACAAATGAAAATAAAAATAAAATTGATAAAGCGCATATCGCATGATTGTATATCCGGCTTGAAAAAATTCAAGAAGTAATTAGATTTAATTGTCCCGCGCATAACATTTTTAATGATATTAAGCAAAGAAAGTAGGACAATTGTAAAATTTCATAATAATACAATCTTTTCTTCTCACTCGATTCGATTTGTAAATTAATCGAATCGAGTGAAACATTACTTGGATGATTGGCTCTCAAGAAGCTTTTTAATTTTAGAATCTTTTGTGCACTCTGCTGGAGTCTCTCCGTTAAAACCTTTCACGTTAGCTATGGCTCCTTTTGATAGGAGATATTTTACTATCTCGATACTTCCATGCGATGCTGCGTGATGGATAGGATAATAGCCGTTTGGATCGGCTTTATTTATTTCAGCACCTTTTTCGACGAGCATTCTGACAATTTCAATGTGTCCTTGTACAGCGTATTGCAGGGCGGAGAAACCTTCATTTGTCACATTCGGATCTGCTCCTTTCGAAAGGAGCAATTCAACCATTTTCGTATAGCCGAGATTTGACGCCATAATCAAAGGTGTTTCTCCTCCGCACATGGGAGCCTCTTTCTCTGTATAACGCGTATTGGTGTCGGCCCCTCCATTCAGAAGTTTTTCGGCTTTTTTAACATCGCCTTTTTTTACGGCTTCGCGAAGATCTTCATTTGATCCTGCATATGCGGCAGACATCAACAATGCGATTAGCGCGAGGCATGCACTTATTTTCTTCATTGTAATCCTCCATTTTTGAAATACTTATGTAATGTGTAGTATATCCGTGATTATCTGAAAACGTGGCAAATATGCAGGGGGTTATGTTTCAATGCGGGGAAAACGTACTAATCATCACATAACATCAATCATTTCCATACTAATGCCGTTATTATCGGGGAACTTGATATCAATGACTTTCGGATTGAACGGTTAGCTGCAACGTTTATGCTTTAGGAGACACCAGCTCATGGTGAATGTCAAATATTATTTTCAAGTATAAATTTCGAATAATTTAAAATTGATAATACAAATTGCGTCAGCCGCGATTTTGATTCCTTTGAGAGCTTTCTTAACAAGTGCTTCAGAATATGCTGCTTACTCTCTTTTTGCCGCATCGGATATTGAATTTGAATTATACAGAAAAGATATAATACTTATTTTCTTGACAGAAAATATTTTTGACAGACACTTGTTCTAATTATGGAGGAATTGGATGGATATTGCAGTAGAGATGTTCCTGTTCAGGGGATAATCTTTGTGATTCTTTTCCTTTGATTTATCCCGCCGGAAACATCCGAAACGAATAGTTCTCGTTGAGTGAACAGGAACATTATCCTTATTTTTACGCACGCCAGCCGTGCGTCACACGTGTGCATTCACAAAAGGAGAATACTATGTTCACAATTAAAGTAAGACATATTGAATTAATAAAACAGGCAAAAAATTCTTCAGAGGTGCGTCATGAAAATTGAAGCCCTGGGATGGAAAGCCTCTAATGAAAAAGATTTTGAAGAATTCAGAAAACGTGGTTTGATTCCTGCGAGAATTACCAGAGAAGCACGTCATATTTACGATGCCGATTCCGGAAACGGTCCGCTTCAGGCACAGGTCTCGGGAAGATTCATTTTTGAATCAGAGTCACGTGCAGATTATCCGACTATAGGAGACTGGGTCGCCTGCCGTGACGGAGGTGAAATTCTGATTATAGAAGAACTTCTTCCGAGAAAAAGCCGCTTCTCGCGAAAAGAAGCAGGCATTCTTACTGAGGAGCAGATCATTGCATCGAATATAGACTATCTCTGTATAGTCTGCGGTCTTGACGGAGGAAGGAATTTTAATCTGCGCGGTATAGAAAGATATCTTTCAATGGCAAGAGAAGGCGGGGCATCGCCGGCGATTGTTTTGAATAAATGCGATATCGCAGAAGACAGGGCAAAAGCCGTTTCGGAAGCCCGGAATATTGCTGGTGATGCTCAAGTTATAGTTGTAAGTGCTTTGACCGGTGAGGGAATTGATGAACTGTTGAATAAATTTGAACCGTTTTCAACAATTGCTTTCAGCGGACCTTCGGGTGTCGGAAAATCCGCTCTGGTTAATTCATTGCTGGGTACAGGGCGTATGCGCACGGGAATTCAGAGAGAGGATGATCTGAGGGGACGTCATACAACAACTCACAAGGAGCTCGTTGTTTTGAAAAACGGAGTGATGCTGATCGATACACCGGGTCTTCGTGAGCTTCAGCTCTGGGGCGGACATGACAGTCTGGATTCATCATTCCCGGAGATAGCACAAGCCGCTTTAAATTGCAGATTCTCGGATTGTACGCATCAGAACGAACCGGGATGTGAAGTCGTAGAACTTGTTGAAAGCGGCGCAATAACCGAAGCACGTTATAACAATTACCTCGATATGAAGTCTGAACTTGCATATCTCGAAAGCAGACTAAGCGAAAAAGGTCATCTCGACAGAAAGAAAAAAGAAAAAGATCTGAGCCGTTTAGTGAAGTTGTATGCTAGGGATCATAGGAACTAAAAAAAGCGGATTGCCTGAAATACGGCAATCCGCGTAAAGATTAATTGACTTGAACGATTATGACGATTATCATCGATCGAAGCAGTCAAAATACAAATGATTTATTTTGAGAACTGGTTCTATCCGATAAGGAAGGACGACTGTTAATTATTTTATGATATAATAGGGGAAGGTGAAACATGTATTTCAATTTAATGTCTCTGTTGTTTGTTCTGGCGGTTTATTTGCTGACCATTATTTCCGGAAAAATTTCACGGTTCGCATTTGCCCGTTCTGTTAAAATTTCTTTCTTGGCAGTTTTTTCAATAAGCCTTCTTTTCTTGGTGAACGTTCTTTCTGATACTACGAATATTGATAAACTAGCTGAAGGTTTTCATTTCGTTTTGCTCGCAAATGCATATTCAGGAATTATAAGAATTATTATTTTATTCTATAGCGAAGTGAGAAGGAAAAGTTCAAAGAATGTCTGACAAATACAATGCTCTCGTGTCGTATGCCGTAAAACTCCGAAACTGTGCTGTTGCCTTTTCGGGAGGCTGCGACAGCTCTCTTCTTTTGAAAGTATTTCATGATGTTCTCGGGGACAAGTGCATCGCGATAACATATACTTCTCCGTTGATGCCTACAAAGGATAGCAGAGACAGTATCGATTTCTGTAAAAAATACGGGATTAAACATGTATTGATTGAAAATAATTTTATTTCAGGGGAAGTAAGGATAAATGATCCGGAAAGATGTTATTTCTGTAAGAAGGAAATATTTTCACTGATATGCAATGAAGCTGAAAAATTTGAAATGGAATATGTTGCTGAAGGCAGTAATGCGGATGACATGAATGACTATCGTCCGGGAATGAAGGCGTTAAAAGAATTAGGAGTACTTTCTCCCCTTCTCGACTGTTCGATTTCAAAAAAAGAAATACGGGAATTTTCCGAAAGACTACGGCTTTCCACGGCAGAAAAAAAATCGTCGGCGTGTCTTGCGAGCCGTATTCCTTACAGCGAAGAAATAGACGCCGATAAACTTAAACGCATTGATGTGTCGGAAAATTATATTTCATCACTAGGCTTTTCTGATTTTCGCGTAAGAAGCCATGAAAATCTTGCCAGAATTGAATTTATGAAAAAAGATTTTCATTCGGTTCTTGAAAGTGATATGCTTGAAAAGATTTCATCCGCGTTGAAATCTTTCGGTTTTGTTTATGTTTCTGTTGACGCGGACGGTTTTAAAAGCGGAAGTATGAACAGGGAAATTAAGGAGAGAAAATTTTGAGGGAAGATATTCTTGTCAATCTGCTCGAAGAAGTGAGAAGCGGATCTCTTGATACAAAAGACGCTCTTGAAAAACTGCGTCATCTTCCATTTGACGATATGGGTTTTGCCAAGATCGACAATCACCGCGAAATCCGGACGGGATTCCCCGAAGTGATTTTCTGTCCAGGAAAAACGCCTGAACAGATTCTTGCAATAGTGAAAAAAATGAATGAAAATGGAAGTAATATTATTGCAAGCCGAATGAAGAAAGAAACTGCGGATATTCTGCTTGGGCATTTTCCTCTGGCTGAATATTTTGAAACTGCCGGAATTTTTTATATTGAAAACAAACCTCTTGTGACGAACAGTAAAACTGTTGTAGTGATTTCGGCCGGGACTTCCGATATTCCTGTGGCTGAAGAGGCTGCCGTCACTGCTGAAAAAACAGGAAACAGAGTTGAACGTGTTTATGACGCCGGAGTAGCAGGAATTCACCGTTTGCTTTCGGCACGCGAAAAACTGCTTTCTGCAGGGGTTGTGATTGCCGTCGCGGGTATGGAGGGTGCACTCGCAAGCGTTGCCGGAGGTCTTACTGACAAGCCGGTGATAGCAGTACCGACAAGTGTGGGATACGGTGCGAGCTTTGGAGGAATTGCCGCCTTGCTTGCGATGCTTAACAGCTGTGCGAGCGGAGTTACTGTTGTAAATATCGATAATGGGTTCGGAGCGGGATATGCCGCGGCACTTATAAACAGACAGATAAAGGATTGATGCGTGAAAAATAAAGTTTTGTATTTTGACTGCTTTGCCGGAATCAGCGGAGACATGACAGTCGGGGCTCTGATAGATCTGGGTGCCGATGAAAAAGAATTGCTGCAGAGTCTTGACTCGCTGCATCTTCATGGATACCGTATCGAGATTAAAAAAGCTTTGAAGAACGGAATCAGCGGAACTGATTTCAATGTAATAATTGAAGAAGAACATTCTCATCATTCTCATCATCACCACCATCATTCGAGAAATTTATCGGTTATTTCAGAAATAATAAATTCATCAGCGCTGGATTCTTCAGTTAAAGAGCTCAGTCTGAAAATGTTTCATGAGATTGCAGCTGCAGAGTCAAAGATTCATGCGAAAAGCATTGATGAAATTCATTTTCATGAAGTCGGTGCGATTGATTCTATTGTAGATATAGTCGCAAGTGCTGTATGCCTGAATATGATAAAGCCTGATAAAATAATTTCATCTCCGCTCAATCTCGGTGAAGGCACAGTCGAATGCGCTCATGGGGTCTTTCCTGTTCCTGCTCCGGCGACAGCCGAAATTCTTAAAGGAATTCCAGTTTATTCAAGCGGAATAAAAAAGGAAATGACAACACCGACGGGCGCCGCGATTATAAAATGTATCGCGCAAGAATTTTCTTCCTTTCCGGCAATGAAGATCGATTCAACCGGATATGGACTCGGAAAGCGTAATCTTGAAGTTCCGAATGTTCTACGAGTTGTTGTCGGTGAAATGGATTATTCTGAAAAGAAGGTGATGATTGAAACGAATATCGACGACATGAGCGGTGAAATCTATTCTTATTTAATGAATAAGTTGTTTGAAAGCGGTGCGCTTGACGTTTTTATAGCACCGGTTATAATGAAGAAGAGCCGTCCCGCGCATGTGCTCAGTGTTTTGTGCGAAAGCGGAAAAGTTGACGCGCTTGAAGAAATTATTTTTACTGAAACGACTACTTTCGGCACAAGACGTTATGAAGTAGAACGCAGTGAACTCGAGAGAACTATTTCTAAAGTAAAGACTTCTTACGGTGAAATATCTGTTAAGAAAGGATACCTGAACGGAAAGTATTTGAAGTTTTCGCCTGAATATGATGAATGCGCTGAAGCAGCAAAAAAGCACGGAGTTCCCGTGCGTGAAGTATATAACGCCGTTACGGCGCAATTAAAGAAATCGGAGGATTGATATGCACATTCCAGAACAAATGATGAACGGAGCAATTTGTCCCGTAACGGCCGGAATCGCAGTTACAGGTCTTGCAGCTGCGGGTTATGCCGCGTTTAAAACAAAAAAGAAACCGTCGCTTTCTTTTTTCGCGTCTGTCGCGGCTTTTATTTTCGCGGTACAGATGCTGAACTTTCCGATCGGGGGCGGAACTTCAGGTCATTATATAGGAGCGGCGTTTGCAGCTATTGCGCTCGGTACCCCTTTCGGAATTTTAGCCATGGCGCTAATCGCAGCGCTTCAGGCTGCTGTTTTCTCTGACGGGGGCATGACTGTTTTAGGTGCCAATATCGTGAATATGAGTATTGTCGGTGCGGGTCTTCCCGGAATTCTGTATGCGGCTTTTTTCCGAAAAAATGAAAATGCTTTCAGCCGGATGAGCGGAGTCTTCTTCGTTTCATTTTTATCAGTAATCGCCGCCGCCGCGCTTTGTTCACTTGAACTTTCAATTTCTACTGCGGCTTCTGCGGGAGATGTTTTCAGTGCGATGATGAAGCCTCATTCTTTGATAGCTCTTGCCGAAGCTTCTGCAACTATGATTTTCGCGGCAGTTTTTGCCGGCAGAAAAATTGAAGTAAACGGCCGCGCGTGGAATAAGTCTTTCATCGTGCTTGCTGCTTTAATAATGGCTCTAGTGATTGCACCTTTCGCGAGTTCGTTTCCTGACGGCTTGGAATCCGCTGCTGGGAATCTTGGAATATTGAAAGAAAGTGCGCCTATCTTTGTTACGCCTCTTTCGGATTATACCGTATCAGGAAGTGAAAACTTTTGGGCTGTTTCACTTGCGGGAGCTTTGGGTATTGTTATCGTAATGTTTTCAGTTTTGTTTCTCGGTTCTTTTTTTCAGAGAACCGCTAAAGCTGTTTTGAAAAAATAATCATACAGCGTTTTTAAAAAGAGCTGTCAGCATTATCCGGTGAATATGATTTATTATAAGGCGCGGTATCAGATACTGCGCCTTATGTGTTTCAGCAATACGGATATGGCATATATCCCTGCGGAAACGAGAACTACAGCCGCCCCGCATGAACTTTCAGTATAATATGATATCATCAGTCCTGAGATTCCGGAGACTAAACCGATCAGCGCTGAAAGCGCGAAATATGACCTGAGATTTTTTGCGTGAATTCTGGCTGCCGCTGCCGGCAGAATGAAGAGTGAATTGATGATTAGAATTCCCACCCATTTTATTGAAAGAATTACTATCAATGCGACAAGAATTGAAAATGCTGTTTTTACTATAAACGGATTGATTATTTTTCCGTAAAGCAGAGAAGGTTCAACGCTGATCAGCGATATTCTTCCGGCAAGAAAAACCCAGAAAAAAATTACTGCAGCGAGTATTGCGGCAAGATACGCAATCTCGGACGGAGTAATGGAAAGAATGTCTCCGATCAAATAAACTGTATATTTCGAAAAAGATCCTCCTCTGCTGAGAAGAGCTATTCCGAGGGCTGTTGTCGCGGAAGCGAAAACTCCCATGACAGTGTCTCCGTCGGCTTTTGTAACAGATAAAAAGATATTAATT
>JAEWVM010000106.1 GCA_023396615.1 Spirochaetota bacterium
TGGTATGGAATTCTGGATTATACAAAAGAACCTTTTGAATGTATTTCGGATAGTTCCATATTTTATTCACAATATTCTTCAAAATAAACATCATTTTTTGAGCGTGGCATATTCTGAAATTTCAGATCATTTTAGCCACGCTCTAATAATATATCTTATAACATACTATTAACAAGAATCTAGATTTCATTATTAAAAACGACCGAATCATCCTTATCGATATCGGCAGTCATGATGAACTTTATTGAACAATCTCAGTCCCCTCTATACTCTTTTCTTCCTTTAAGCTTCCATGTTATTATCAACAACAATACTACAAAAGGGATTGCGGCAAGACTTATTATATCACCGGTTGAAGCGTTAGCAATCCATGCACGGTAAATGTTTCCTCCGTCAAGAAAGCTTGTAAATAGTCCGTCATAGCCTTCTATTTTATTATTATATTTCACGGACATTTCAGTCAATACCGGCGCATAGTACGAAGCGTAGTAAAGATTACCGATTACAACAGGTATACCTATCAAGAACGAACGTATAATGTTTCCTCTTGCCGCGGTGACTATTATCGCAGACGGCACCAGGAGATTCGTCAAATCTCCGATCGGTATAAAATTTATTTTCGGAAGAATAACAGCGAGAATGATTGACGCAGGCATCAAAAATAGCGCCGTTACGAGCACTGAAGGTATTCCGAAGAGCACTGCAACATCAAGCCCGATATAACTCGTACCGATATGCGGAAAGTTTTTATTGATGAAAGTTTTCATGCCCTCAGAAACAGGTATCAATGCCGAGCCCAATATTTCGCCCATCTTCGGCAGAATAAAAACAACTGCGGAAAAACTCACAGCAAGCGTCAAGAGTTCGCGGATCTCATATCCGCCTGCAATTCCGAGAAGGAGTCCTGTAATAAAACCAATTATCATAGGTTCTCCGGCAAGTCCGAGATTTTTTCTGATATGTTCAGGATCCGCTTTTACCGAACTCAGAAACGGAATTTTACCGATAATATAATCCGAAACAAGCGCAATAGGAAAATGGATAATTGCAGAGAGATGCGGAATGCATATTCCCTTCATTCCTGAAATCTTATTTACCAGCGGAGCGCTCCATTCGGCGAGCTTAAGCGTCAGAATAAAACTCATGGCAGAAAGCGTTACGGCGAGTGCTACTGAATTTGTCATAAACTGAATAAGCACTGCGACAAATATCACATGCCAGTAATTCCAGATATCGATATTTACGGTTTTCGTCAATCGCGTCAAAAGCATGATGATATTTATTACAATAAATATTACAAGCAGCAATGGTGCCAGCTCATAAGTCCAGGCTATGCGCGCAAGCGGAGGCCAGCCGGTATCAAGAACAGGCATATTCATTCCTGTCCGTGAAATAAAAGCCTCTATAACAGGTTTAATTATTTTGACAAAAAAATCAAACGTCATAAATATTCCGATGAACCCGATTCCGAGAGTCAGGGCCGACCTGAGCGCAGTTGCAATTCTCATTCTGAAAACAAGCGCCATTATAAAAATAATCACCGGAAGCAGAACAAACGGCTGAAAGCTTAAAAAATATGTCAGAAATTTTTGTACAAGTTCCATCAGGTTCACCTTTAATCCCTTATGCGTTGACTTATAGTATAGCAGTATAAATGAAATATTTCAAACCAGCATCATAATTTATGTAAACACTAAAACGTCATAAATCAATCTTTTTAAGCTTTGTCGGCTTATCATCTATAGTTTAAATTTAATTCCATTGTATTGACATATTTTTCAATCTCAGACAGAATAGGCCGCGGTATGTTTATTCTTTTCCCGGTTTATACAGGATTCACATATTTTTTCTCTTTAACACGGTTTATGTTTTTTACCTCAGGATTTTTAATATATCTGGTATCTTCATTAATGGTTGCATTATATTATTGAGACTAAATTATACGTTTATTATTTATGAAAAGAATATTAAATACAATAACCAAATTAACCGAAGACATGAAAGGCGTGTGGGCTTTGCTGAACAGCACTGCCGTTTATCTTGAGACCGGGCAAATGTTCGAGGAATATGAACTCATGTTTCAGATATGGAGAAAACTCCTTCTCATAAACCGCAATAACGCTGATGTTTTCAAAGAAGTCAGAGCAGACATCATTCTATTCAGAAAGGCTTTGAGAAAAGACGGACATGATCTCAGAATGTCAGGAAAAGATTTAAGGATCACAGGATTTAAAAGTGACGACTGCATAAAGTACGGATACAAACGTGCCGTACTTTATATCGGCTCAAAAAGAATAAGCTATCTTACCGGTCAGCAAAATCATATTGATCTTGCCGAACATTTTTTCCGACTGCACGAACACACAGATGAAAAAAGCTATGACAACCTCCATTACATCTGGTTCAGATGGCATGAGAATTGTCTTGAAATAGCAGGTTCAGACACTGAAACAAAAGAACATTTTGAAATTTTAACCAATATAATAAGAAGAAAAAAAATGATCGTTCTCAGCATGCTGAAAGATATTTATTAAATCATCAAAGGTAACCGAATGAACAGGCTCATTCTCCCAACAGCTATCTTCTTAATTCTAACCGCTTTGCTAAGTTCCGCTGCATGCAAAAACATCCAGTCAAGAAATCCTAACGGCAAACCTGTTCAGTTTCGATTAGTAAAAGATATAATCAGCAGTGAAAATTACAGTCAGGAAGATCAATTACTAGAATCCCTTGAAGATGCCGTTCTTCTTTGCGAAAAAGATATTGCGGAAGTTTTCGCCAAAAATGATTACATGGGACGCCCGGCAATGATGATAAATTTAACGCCTGAAGGAGCCAGGATTTTGGCCGACATCACAGCAAATAACATCGGACGGAATCTCTCCATAATTTTTGAAGGAAAAATCATTCTCTCTGCCCGGATAATGACACAGATCAATAACGGAGAAATAATGGTTTCAGGGTCTTTTTCACAGAAAGAAATAGACGATATGGTTAAAAGCATAAGCGGAAACTAAAGCTGTATTAGTTTCAGACTAATTTAAAACTATTTGATTTTTATCAGCTAAAGTGTTACTATGACATGTTTGTGAGGGATGTTATGAAATACTTATTATTATCTGTAATTTTAACCGTTGCTGTTTTTTCTTCATGCACTAAAAAGGAAGAAGACTTCGCGGTTGCAGTTTCGTTTGTAATCGGTGATGTATCCCGTAACGGGGTTCAGCTTGCAATCGGCGAAGAAATTGTCGAAGGAGATATCGTCACCACCGGAAGTTCATCTTCCTGTGATGTCAAGTGCGGCGGCTCCATTATCAGATTAAAGGAAAAATCCGTAATGAAATTCAGCAAAATGAATTTCTCAGACGGAAACGAAAACACTGTTTTCGGACTCGATCAGGGAAAACTTTTGTGCAAACCCAAAAAACTCTTTAAAGATGATTCTTTCATTGTTAAGACTCCGACTGCAGTTGCCGCCGTGCGCGGAACCCAGTTTACTGTTGAGACCGATATAAAAAAAACAACCCGCATCAATGTTTATGACGGAAAAGTGAAAGTTGCGAGAAGGGCTCCTTCTCTTGATGATAAAATCGATGAAATAATGGAAAACATTTCTCCTCTTGAAGAAAAAGAAAGCGCCGTTATTACAAAAGAAGAATCAGATAAAGCTGAACAGGCTGTCTCTGACGGACTCAAATCTTCACCTGCAAAAGACGTAATATCTAAAAATATTTCTGCTCTAGCAATCGGAGCAAAAGACATAAAAAAATTCGCGGTTGCCGATTTTGCTTTTGATAAATCTGAGCTGATAAAAGTTGAAAATAAACCTGTTAAAGTTGTAGCTGCGATAAAAAAGGCAATTACACTCAGCAAACCCGCTGATGCAGCAGGAAGAGTATATCTGACCGACAAGGATATTTACATTATTAAAAAAGGCCGAGTTGAATGGGAAGGCGAATTATCAACACAGCCTGTTAAAAAATCAGGGAAAGTATTTATAGCATCAAAAGAAAGAATTGTCGCAATGGATGACAACGGAGTTCTTCTTTGGGACAAAGCTGTTGAATCTGAAGGAAATCTTACAGAAGAAGGAAATAACCTGACTCTTACGATAAAAGGGAAAAAACGCGAAATAAATCCTGAAAACGGAAAGATAAAATAAAATACAGGCAGTTTGCTATATCCGCAAACTGCTAAAATATCTTTCCGGGATTAAGAAGATTGTATGGATCAAAAGCCTGTTTAATGCTCCGCATAAGATCCAATTCATCATGGGAATACATAAGATTCATGTATTCCTTTCTCGTATAGCCTACACCGTGCTCACCGGTAATTACTCCGCCCATACTAACAGCTGTCGTATAGATCATCCGGCGTATTTCGGGCTTCATTTTGTGCCATTCAATATCATCCATGCCGCCCTTTAGAATATTGATGTGAATATTTCCGTCACCGGCATGCCCGAAAAATACCGCCTTAACGTTCATTTCACGCAGAGAAGAATTTACTTTTGCTATGAATTCCGCTATTGACGCACGAGGCAGTGCGGGATCCTCTGCAAAAAATACCGGAGATTCTTTTTCAATAGATGTTCTGATTTTTCTGCGCGAATTCCATATCTTTTCTTTCGAAGTTTCATCATCCGCACGTACAAAATCATCCGCGTTAGATTTCAGTATTTCAGAAAGAAGACCGAACTGATATTCGAGATCAGCAGAGTTCATAGAATCGAGTCTAATCAGAAGAAGCGAACCGGCGTGGGGAAAGTAAACATCATCAGGAAAATGCCTTGCTACAAAAGATGCCGCGCTTTTATCAATAAACTCAAGTGCCGCAGGAGATATTTTTCCAAGAAGAATCTTATTAACACACGAAACTGCGGATTCAATAGAATGGAACGACGCGAGAATATCGCATGAGCACTGCGGCGCCGGAACAAGTTTCAAAATCAGTTTCGTAACGAACGCAAGAGTTCCCTCGCTTCCGACAATCAGCTGACCGAGAGAAAATCCTGCCGAATTTTTTACGGTCTTCGCGCCCCAATGCATTTTTCTGCCGTCAACAGTGACAAATTCCATGCCGAGAACATAATCCTTTGTTGTGCCGTACTTTACGGCATGCGGTCCGCCCGCACTGACAGCGACATTGCCGCCGATTGTGCATTCATTTAACGAAGCGGGATCCGGCGGATAGAATAACTTCTTTGATGAAACCGCTTTATTAATTTCAGCGGTTATTACTCCCGGTTCAACGGTAATAGTCATGTTTTTGTCATCTACTTCAACAATGCGGTTCATCTTCGCGAATGAGACGACAACTCCGTCAAATGGAACAGCTCCGCCGGTTACTCCGGTTCCGCCGCCTCTCGCAATAATCGGAATCTTTTCTTTATACAAAATCTTCAATGCTTCCGCGAGTTCATCTGCATCAGCAGGCGCGACAGCAAACAGAGCATTTCCGGAAAGTAAAGGAGTCTTATCTTTCGAAAATTCTTCAGGGTTGCTTATTACTTCAACTCCGAGAGATTGAATAGTTTTTATCAGCTCATTAACCGTTTCTACATTCATAAGAATACACTTGCTCTCAAACTCTTTCTGTCAAATAAATAAATCAGTTTTTCAAATCCAAAATATACTTGATATACTGCCGTGAAAAGATTAAACAGATTCATGGACATTAACAAATACATTATAACAGAAGCATGCATTTCAGACTGCAAAGAAATTCTGTCTCTTCAAAAATTATGCTATATTCAAGAAGCTGAAATTTACCAGGATTATTCCATTCAGCCTCTTTCCCAGACAATTGAGGACATTGAAAGCGAATTTCATAAAAGCGTTTTGCTGAAATGCGTTTACGGTGAAAGTATCATCGGATCCGTCCGGGCATTTTCAACTGATAGCACATGCTATATAGGCAAATTGATAGTTCATTCCGATTTTCAAAACATCGGAATCGGAAAAGAATTAATGAAGCAAATTGAAAAGCGCTTTTTAGACTCCAAACGGTTTGAACTTTTCACCGGATCAGAAAGCATCAAAAATATCAGTCTGTATCAGAAAATCGGTTACAGCATTTTCAAAAGAGATAAACTCAAACCGTCAATAGAATTGGTTTTTCTTGAAAAAACCAATTCCGGTTTATAATATTATTTTATTGACGCTTAAACCTTTTTTTCAGATTAATTCCATAACAATAACTAATTCAGAGGACAACATGCGTGAATATATCGATAAAATAAATACACTTATTGAATCTTTTCCTTACATAAAGGAATTTTACGGAAAGACTTTTGTCATCAAATACGGCGGCAACGCAATGATCGATGAAAACCTCAAGAAGCAGTTCGCAAAAGACATGGTTCTTTTAAAATATGTAGGAATCAATCCCGTTATCATTCACGGCGGCGGTCCGCAGATAGATTCTATCCTGAAAAAAGTCGGCAAGGAATCTCGTTTCGAAAAAGGTCTTCGTGTTACCGACGAAGAAACGATGTATTATGTTGAAATGGTTCTAACCGGTCACGTAAACAAAGAAATTGTAAACAACATCAATCTCGCCGGAGGAAAAGCGGTCGGACTCGCGGGCAAAGATGCCAATCTCATTCTTGCGGAAAAACTCTATCACGAAGAGAACGGAGAAAAGACTGATATCGGTCTTGTTGGTGACGTAAAAAAAATCAACACAGGCATAGTCTCCGCTCTTGAAACTGAAAGATATATCCCTGTAATTGCTCCTGTCGGTGTTGACGAAGAAGGCAACACTTATAACATAAACGCGGATACAGTTGCCGGAAAAGTTGCAGAAGCTCTGAAAGCCGAAAAACTTATTCTGCTGACGGATGTTGAAGGCGTCAAATGCGAAGGAAAACTTCAGAGTTCTCTTACAATTAGTGATGTCAAAAAATACATCGCAGACGGTATCATTTCCAAAGGCATGATACCGAAAACGGAATGCTGTATCAGCGCGCTTAACGGCGGCACAGGCAAAACCCATATCATTGACGGAAGAGTAGAACATGCCGTTCTTCTTGAAATATTCACAGACGCTGGTATCGGAACTGAAATAATACGTTAGCAGATTTCAAGTATATTTCTGATCTTCAGAAAATACTTTCTTTATTGAACCGACAAGTTCAGACGGATCATAAGGTTTGATTATATAATCCGAAAAAACTGTTTTCTGTGCACGCATTTTTACTTTCGGATTATTATAACTTGTAATGTAAATGACACGTGGATGAGAATTGCCGTTTTTTATCCGTTCAACCGTCTCGATACCGTCAATATCGCCGCCGAGATTTATATCCATCAAAAGGAGATCCGGTAAAGTCTGTTCGCATTTCCGAATGGTTTCTCCGGGCGAAAAGGCGGTATCAACATTTGCGAAGCCGTTCAATACAAGGTTTGTTTTCAAATCAAGGGCTATCAAAGCTTCATCTTCAACAATGAGAATTCTCCGTGAAGAACACATTGTAGCCTCCTTTGCTTTAAGACATAATATCAGCAGGAGGATGCAAAGTCAACACCGCATTAGTTTTTTGTAAGTTCGTCTTTGTTGACTTCTATGAAGGAAGTAATCTTTTCTATTTCTTTCTGAAATACTGATTTTGGAATCTGCAGATTTACAGTTAGAGTTTCCATATAACCGACTTCGTGACCGCAAAGTTCTCCGTCAAAAAGACACATAAAAAGCGCGGCATCCATTGCGATAATCGACTCATTGTCGTTTTTCTTCAAGAGCTGGCAAGACTTTGCCACCTCTTCAACAATACGGCCCTGTGATGCGGCAGACTTTATTTCGGCAAGAGTCTCATCTGCAAGACGGCGGATCTTTTCAACAGTCATGTCTCTGAATAAATCAAAATGAATCAACGCCCGCGACAGAGCAGAGACATCAGTTCTTTCAAGAATAGCTCCGTCTGACGCGGTTGCCGCGATTGCAATTTTTATTATAGCTTTTTTGACTTTGCTTAATCTGAACATAAGGTCTCCGTTTTGACCAGAAGGTAAACCGTTCAGGAATTCACGCAAGAAAAAATCATGAATGATCTTATTTTTCAGAAAGGGTTTCTTTTGAAAAGAACACTATACCGGCTCTGTCAATATGTTCTCTTAGGCTGTTGTTTTTAATATCATCATAGATGCGGATATCCGCAAGATACGGAAAATCAGACTCATCGATTTCATCAATCATACGGGAAACAGTCGCATCATTGATTTCATTACAATCTCTAATAACTATATCAATATCGCTTCTATCTGTAAAATCACCCTTCGCCCGTGAACCATGTACCACAACCGAACCTGACTTAACATAATTTCCGATGATATCTAACAGAATACGATAGTTCTTATCACTCAGTCCAAAATTCAAATTGAATTCCTTTCATCAAGAAAATACATAAAGAGTTCATCTAAACACGGATAATAAGCATTTTTGAGTCTAATCAAAAGCGGATCCAGCTTCAAAAAATCATAAGTATGGCTCATTATATTTCTGTCATTAGTCATGTCGATCCAGTCTTCAATTCTATCGATATACTTACTCTGATATGCCGTTTTGAAAACATACTTCGGTGATACCTTATCGATATTCAATCCGTCATCAATCATCTTGTCCTTGAGGGTTTTCCACGCAAGTTCAAAAGTATACTCAAACCTCTGAATGATACCTTCTTTTACTATAGATTCAAGACTGCAAATATCATCCGTTGAATCAAGTATTTCTCTAAGCAAAACAAAAGCTTTGCTGAAATTATCAAAGCGCTGAATCCACCTTATATCTTCTTTCACTGCATCTCCCGCATTTATCCGATGAAGCTTAATATAAATATTTTTTTTGTCAACATGTAACTATGCTTTTAATTCTGATATTATAGCTTCATGAATAAGCTTGCTTAACTCAACAATACGGTAAGGCTTCTGAATAAATCCTATTGCGCCAATGCCTCGTATAT
>JAEWVM010000154.1 GCA_023396615.1 Spirochaetota bacterium
TTAAAATCTCCGAACCCATGACCATATAAATCTTTATGAGTAATGTTTCCGCAAAAGTCAAATCCAAAATAAAACTCATGCCGCAGAAAAAATTACGCGCATACTGAGCGAAGCGAATAAGCGCGTAATGATATTATTAAATGAATGATTATTTAAATTAAAAAAGTGCGCAAAGCACTTAGCAAGAGATGAATGAAAGAAGCCTCACCCCGCTCTGCGCGCCCTCTCCTCAAAGGAGAGGGCTATCTATCATGATTTATTTGCTACATAAAATGATGATTGAAAGCAAAAACACCTAAAACGTCCGCTGAAAGCGGACTCAACTCGGGCGACCGCAGCATCCGGCGAAAAGCCGGTGCGAGGAATTCGCCCGACAAAGAGCGGGCGGGGATTTCAAAAGGGGCGGGGCTGGCGATTGAAGCCCGGTCCCTTTTGATCTTATCGTATGAGACCATACGAAACCGGATTACAAAGGCGAAGCCTTTGATGTATTGCATGACACCATGCTATACTGGATTTAAAGGTGCGGAGCATCTTTTTTTTGCTGCATGATCCATGCAATAATGAATTTATAAGGCGAAACCTTATAAAAAGTACGCTCAACTCTTGAGCAAAATGAGAAAAAATTTAAAGGCGAAGCCTTTGATGTATCGCATGACACCATGCAGCTACCGGGTAAAGGGCGTGGAACGCCCTTTAATTTTATTCTAAAATAAAAAGTTTCTGCCAGTCGTCCTTTCCGCCGTGAATTATTCCGTCTTCTACATAAACGCCGAGTGTGCGGTGATTATCTTTTGTAATCCGCTTTAAACGCAGTGCATCAAAAACTGATTTGTCATCATATAGATATGACAATACCGCAGGAAAAACATCCTGGAGTATTTTTATATCATACTGATCTGCGGCTTTTTCAGGCCATCTTATTGCAAGAAACATCCCGAATCTATCCTGAATATCATATCTGTCAAGATCTGACGCCTTAAAATTTCCGCGGCCGCGGCTCAAACCGTAACCGGTTTTCGTCATAAACGGTCCGTGATCTCCGGCAAATATCACAATTGCATCAGGATTCTTTTTGATAATTTCTTCAACATTCAAACGCATTTCTTCATTAGCGTTGATAATCCGTCCGAGATAACCGGAGCGCTCCTTTGACTGATCTTCTTCGGTAAGCCCCTGACCGCTCGGACCATGTCCGGGATAACAGCTGTGAGAATATAGCATAACCGGATCAGCGCTGTTTTTCCCGATTGCCTTATTCTTTTCTTCAAGAAAAGATTCGTATTTAACGTCTTCAAAACTTACTGTATCGGTGAATTCTCCCATCAGAACTGCTTTCACAAGAACCTTTGAATCCATGACACCTTGCGGCATAGGAAAGCAGTAATCGCTTTCTATCTGGCTTATCGGAAGGCCTCGCAAATACCAACTGCTGTGATAAACGGAATGTATTTTGTATCCCTGTTTGCGGAGCAATGCCTGAACAGCTCCGCCACCGGCAAGATATCTTTTATGACGGTAAACTTCCCTGTCGATGTTAAAGAGCTTGGAAAGAGACTGTTCAGTCGGCGCACCAAGCGAATATATTCCTTTATAAACATTGAATCCGCTGTCATTCAGAAATTTAAGCTGTTCGGCATTATCATAACCGTAATGCTTAAGGGTTTCATAATCGGCATATGATTCGAATATAATCAAAAGAACATCGTTCTTCCGTTTAATCTCCTTATTCTGAAGAAGCGTACTGACCTGAAACTTGGTATTGGTCTCACCGGATTCTTCAGAAGGTTTTTTTGAGAAAACTCCCGATATGGTATTTGCTGCAAAAAAAGCTGCAACTGCAAGCACCGTGATTTTTGACGGAATAAGTTTGCGAAGAGAAAGCACAATGACAAAAATCAGCATAACGAGAAGCTGAATTCCTATATCTCCCTTTCTATCCCAGCCTCTTGAAGCGGAAACATACGCCATAATCATCAATGTACTTAAAAATGAAATGGAAGCAGTCACAATCAAGTGCTTTGATGCTATCTTTGATAGAAGAACCGGTATAACGATACCCAAAATAGATATTGCTATTGCAAAAATTAAAAATATAATCATCGAATTTAAAACTGTTAGAGATTCTTGGTTTGAAAGAATATACTGGGCTATGGGCGTCATCGGAATTAGTATAAGAGCAAAATCGGAAAACGAAAATTTTTCAAAACTCTTTTCAAGTGCAAAGGCCATTCTTCTTGAAATAATTTTCCATACGATATAACTAAGCAGAAAAAACAATGTAGCAATCACTGAGATTTTAAATATAAAAGAAGCGAAAACAGAGTTAATGCTTGAAGGCAGAGCGATTTGACATATAAAAGAATATAAAGCTATTATGCCCGAAAAAACAAAAGCATTCATCCAGAACCCGGAAAGATTCCTCTGCATCATTCTTTTCAGCATCAAGTCCAATCTATTAAATATTGAAAAACCGCTCATTTTCAACTCCTTATCTCAATGGCAACTATTTTGCTTTATCAGATGAAATATCTTCTTCCATAAGAAAAAGTTTCTGGTCGTCATCCTTGCCTCCGCGGATTACTCCGTCTTCGACATATACTCCAAGAGTTAAATGGTTTTCTTTTGTCTTACGCTGAATTCTAAGAGTATCATAAATAGAATCATCTTCATACAAATAAGATAGAACTGCAGGAAAAACATCCTGAAGAATTTTAATATCGAACTTTTCCTGCGGTTTTCCTTCAGGCCATCTTATAGCAAGAAACATTCCGAATCTATTCTGAATGTCGTATCTATCAAGGTCTGAAGCCTTATAATCACCGCGGCCTTTTCCCAAACCGTAACCTGTTTTAGTCATAAAAGGTCCGTGGTCACCTGCAAGAATGACAATCGCATCGGGATTATTTTTAATAATTACTTCAACATCCTGTTTCATTTCATCATTGGCTTTGTCAATTTTAACCAGATGCTGTTTAAGCTTTTCCGGCAATTCTTCAAGGCTCATTCCCTTGCTGCTTGGGCTATGGCCCGGATAAATACTGTGAGAATATAAAAATGCCGGTTCAGAATATTTACGTGAAATAACTTTATGCTTCTGTTCCAAATAAGAATTATAATCAACACCTTCAAAACTTACAGCATCGCTGAATTCACCTTTAAAAATTGCATTGATCAAAACTTTCGTATCCATAACATCAGACGTGGAAGGAAAGCAATAATCATATTTTATCTGGCTTATCGGAAGTCCTCTCATGTTCCAGTTATTTTCAAATACTCCGTGAGTTTTATATCCCTGTGCCCGGAGAATGGAATGAACCGCTCCGTTTCCAGAAAGATATTTTTTATGCTGTAAAACATCACGATCGATATTAAAAGCTTTTGAAAGTGATTGCTCCGTGGGTGCCCCGAGAGAATAAATTCCCTCATAAACATGAAATCCGTTAGTCTTAAGATAATCAACAGTGCTGTTGTTGTCATATCCGAAAAACTTCAAGGTTTCATTGGCAGAATATGACTCAAACACAATAAAAAGAACATCATTTTTCTTTTTTATATTTTTGCCGTCCAATAATGAATTAACGGCAAATTTTGTTTCTTTATCCTTTATCGGCGTATCACCGACAGGTTCAGTTTCTTTAAACATAACTGCAGTGAAAATATTTACTGCAAAAAAAACGGTAACTGCAAGCGCCGCAATCTTACGGGGAATAAGTACAATAACTGAAATTATGATGATTATTAAAAGAAAAACAGCAAGCTGTATTCCGACAATTCCCTTTCCGCTCCATGCCATCATTGAAGACAATGAAGGCATATTAAGCATAACACATAAATATGATATTGAAGCAGCCATTGCTGTTTTTTTGGAAGATATTTTTGAAAATAAAACCGGGATAACAACTCCGCCGAGAATAGCTATAAGACCGAAAACAGTTAATACGAGTATTGAACTGAAAATGGTCAAAGACTCCTGATTTGACAGAATATACTGCGCAACAGGAGTAATAACAAGAATAAGAATCGGGAAATCCATAAGTTTGAAGGATTCAAATTCTTTATCGAGAGAAAATCCCATTCGTCTTGTCATTATTTTCCATACAATAAAAGCTAGAAGGAAGAAAGCAGTAATCGGAAGTGATATTTTAAAGATTATCGATGCAAAAACAGAATTGATACTTGAAGGAAGCGCAAATGAACAAATAGAAGAATATAAAGCTATAATGCCTGAAAAAACCAAAGCATTCATCCATAAAGCTGAGAAATTTCTCTGCATCAGGCGTTTCACCATCAAGTCCAATCTGTTAAATATTGAGAAACCGCTCATCATTATCTCCTTTGTTCTATTTCAATTATTCAGCGTTTTTAGAAGAAACTTCATCCGAGAGAAACAGTTTACGGCCGTCGTCTTTTCCGCCGTGAATTATTCCGTCTTCTACATAAATCCCGAGAGTCCGGTGATTATCCTTCGTCATACGCTTCATTCTCAGAGTATCAAACAGTGAATCATCTTCATATAAATAAGAAAGAACCGCCGGAAAAACATCCTGCAGAATTTTGATATCATATTTGCTTCTTAAATTTTCATCAGGCCATTTTATCGCAAGAAACATTCCGAATCTGTCCTGTATATCATAACGGTCAAGATCTTCAGCCTTGTAGCCGCCTCGTCCCTTGCTTACGCCGTAACCCGTCTTAGTCAGAAACGGGCCGTGATCTCCGGCAAATACAACTATAGCATCAGGATTATTCTTTATGATTTCCTCAACATCAAGACGCATCTCATTGTTGGCTTTTTCAATCTTCGAAAGATAATCCGACATCTGTTTCGGTTGTTCTTCAAGACTCATCCCCTTTCCGCTTGGGCTGTGACCGGGATATGAACTCTGCGAATACATAAAAGACGGTTCCTTAAAAACCTTTCCGATGACTTTCTTTTTATGTTCAAGATAAGAATTATAATCTATTCCTTCGAAGCTTACAGCGTCGCTGAACTCTCCCTTGAAAATTGCTCTCAATAAAACTTCCGAATCCATTGAACCCGAAGAAGCAGGAAAAGAATAATCATAACGAATCTGACTCATCGGAAGACCGCGCAGATTCCAATTATTATCAAATACTCCATGAGTCTTATACCCCTGAGCGGAAAGCAGTGCGTGGAGTGCCGTATTTCCGGCAAGATACTTCTTGTGCTCAGAAACATCTCTGTCAATATTAAACGCCTTTGAGAGAGACTGCTCAGTCGGAGCGCCTAAAGAATAAATTCCGCGATAAACGCGGAAGCCGTTTGACTTCAGATAATCCGAATGAGCTTCATTATCATATCCGAAATATTTAAGTGTTTCATTGTCTGCGTATGATTCAAACACTATAAAGAGAATGTCATTTTTGCGCTTGATGTTCTTTCCTTCAAGTACAGTTGTAACATTAAACTCTTTAACTTCATTTGATTTACTTTGCGGTGATTTTTCTGTATCATCAGACATAAGAGCGGTCACTGCATTAACAGTAAAAAAAACACTCATCGCAAGCATGGTAATCTTCACAGGAATAAAGCGAATAATAAAACTTATAACTATAATAAGAAACATAACCGCAAGCTGAATTCCGAATACTCCTTTTATGCTCCATGCGTTCATCGATGATAATGAGGCCATGTTGAATATCATCGTAAGAAATGCAATTGATGCCGTCATTGAAACTTTTTTAGAAGCTATTTTTGAAAGACAAACAGGAATAATTATCCCGCAAACGGCAGTTAGCACAATAAAAACAGCAAATAGGATTACAGTTCCATTAACGGTTACTGAATCCTGATTTGACAATATGTACTGGGTTACCGGAGTCATCGGTAAAAGTATGAATGCAAAGTCAGAAAGTCTGAAAAATTCGAAATCCTTTTCAAGAGAAAAAGCCATTCTTCTGGTTATGATTTTCCAGAGAAAAAACAATAACGCTGTAAAGGCGGTCAGAGACACGAATATCCGGAGCAAATATGAAGTGAAAAGCGAGTTAACTCCGGACGGAATCAATAATGAACTTATGAGCGAATAAAAAGCAATTATGCCATTAAAAACAACCACATTAAAGAATAATGCAGATAAATTTCTCTGCATCATTCTTTTCATAAAAATATCGATACTTCCTGAAAAAGGAAAATTAATCATAATCACCGCACCGAAATAATCAAATGGACTTAATTAGCGACTGAATAAAATCAGCGGCGCGTTTTCCGGCTTCGCCCGGATGTCTGGCTAAAGCATCTTCGGCTTCTTTAACAACCGCACTAAGCGCCTGTTTTCCGGATATGCTTGAATTAATCAATGAACCTATTTCAGAAATATC
>JAEWVM010000181.1 GCA_023396615.1 Spirochaetota bacterium
ATAAATACAGTTCTGAGCGCAACCGTCTTGTTGATTCATATATGGACGCGCATAAATACTTTTTTGAAAAACGCGCGTTAATAGCCGGAGACGAAGATCTTGTTGTATCGCTTGCTTCATTTATGTCGGAAATCGGAATCGTTCCGGTGATATGCGCTACGGGTTCTGATAATCCTGAAGCAGTAAAACTGATAAAAAAATACGCGCCTGATGCTGAAGTCATGACGGATTCGGATTACGCGACTGTTCTTGAAAAAGCAAGGGGAATGAACTGTGACCTGGTTATAGGAAGCAGCAAGGGATTCTATCTATCAAAGAATCTATCGATTCCTCTGGTTCGTGTCGGATTTCCTGTTCATGACAGATTCGGTTCACAGAGAATTAAGCATCTGGGTTACCGCGGTACACAGAGCATTCTTGATAATATTGCAAACGCGATCATTGAACATAAACAAAACAGCTCAAACATAGGATACAGCTACCTGTAAGGAGGAAGATATGAGTGCGAGTGTTAATTTCGGGAATCACCCTTGTTTTAACAGAGAACTGAGACATCAGACAGGAAGAGTTCATCTGCCGGTTGCTCCGGCATGCAATATTCAGTGCAATTTTTGCGACCGCAAATATGACTGCATAAACGAATCGCGTCCCGGAGTGACAAGCACGGTTCTTACACCGCGTCAGGCCGTGACATATCTTGATTCGGTGTTAGAAAAAATACCTAACATTGCTGTTGTCGGAATTGCGGGTCCGGGAGATCCGTTTGCTAATACGGAAGCCACACTTGAGACGATGAGATACGTCCACGAAAAATATCCTGATAAGATACTATGTCTTGCGACTAACGGAGTAGGTCTTCCTGACGCGGTTGAAGAAATATCAAAAATGAATATTTCGCATGTTACCGTTACAGTGAACGCCGTTGATCCGGAGATAGGTGCTAAGATTTATAAATGGGCGCGTCACGGCGGAAAAGTTTACCGCGGCGTCGACGCGGCCTGGTTTATTCTCTCGCGCCAGATTGAAGGAATACGCGCACTTAAAGAGAAAGGAATTACTGTCAAAATTAACACAGTAGTTATCCCGGGTATAAATGATAATCATGTGCAGGAAATATCAATGAGAATGCTTGAGCTCGGTGCAGATGTTCAGAACTGCATACCTCTATGTCCGGTTGCTGAAACTGAATTTGCGAACCTTATTCAACCGACCCCTGTAGAAATGGCAAAGATACGCGAGGGTGCGGGAGCATATCTTCCGCAGATGAGCCATTGTGCAAGATGCCGCGCCGATGCGGCGGGTCTTCTCGGTCAGGCTAACCAGGAAGAAATTACGGAGCTTTTAAGTAAAGCATCTAAAACGGAACTATCTAATGAAAGACCGTATGTCGCCGTTGCGAGCATGGAAGGCGTTCTTGTGAACCAGCATCTTGGTGAAGCCGAATTTCTTCGCATATACGGAATGAATAACGGTTCTCCCGAGCTGATTGAAAAAAGATTTACACCTGAATCCGGAAGCGGAGACCGCAGATGGGAAGACATGGCGGATTTGATTAAAGACTGCGCGGCGCTTCTTGTCAGCGGCGTAGGAGCAAACCCTAAAAAGATAATCGAAGGGTCGGGAATAAAAATATATGCCGTGGAAGGTCTTATTTCTGAAGCTGTCGAAATGATAATGAACGGAAAAGAACTTCCTAAGGTGATGATGAAAACTGCCGGAAGCTGCGGCATGGGAAAAACCTGCAGCGGCACCGGCGGAGGATGCGGATAATTGCTGATTAATAAACGGAGGATAAAATGAAAAAACCAAAGCATCATATTTTCGTCTGCGCAAGTTTCCGCGCGGGCGGAGATGCGCAGGGAGTATGCGCGAAAAAAGGAAGCATGAATCTGCTTCAGTACATGGTCACCGAGCTTTCTGACAGGGGAATGGCTGACAGCATGGTATCCAGCACGGGTTGCCTGAAAGTATGCGACAGAGGACCTGCTCTCGTTGTTTACCCTGAGAACTGGTGGTACGGAAAGATTGAAAACGAAGCTATGATTGATGAAATAATCGATTCAATCGAGTCGGGAGTTCCGGCTGAAAAATATCTCATAGCGGATTAATTCGGTTTCAGCGTTTCCGGAATAAATACATGCCGGAAATGCTGAAATTGATTTTGAAGGAGGAAGAATGGCTAACGATTGGAAGAAGTATTATGATGAAGGTCTGGCTTATATGAACTCTTTGAAGAAGCATCTTGAAGCCGGTAAAAATTTCTCGCCTGAGCTTAAATACAATATCTGCACAATGGGAATGGAGAAATTATTTATTTCGATTTTGATATATTATGAGATGATTCCTTTTCATCACACGCTGAACGCTCTTGCGCAGGATGTAATGGAGTTTCATGATATGGATCCTGGGCTTGTAGATAATTTAAAAAAGATTGATTCATTTCAGGATATGTGTTCTCTTGAAATTCCAAAACCTAGAGTTTTTACAAAAGAAGAGATTGATCTGACGGAAAAGACATTTGAAGAAATTCATAATTTGGCCAAATTAATACTATACGGCATAAATGGTGCTGACGGTGATTCAAAAAAAGAAAGTGCGGTTTCTTGATACGACTTTACGCGACGGATTGCAGTCCCCGTCTGTTCATTTTGATGACGGGGCAAAAATAGAAATTGCATGTGCTCTTGACCGTGCAGGAATTGATGTTATCGAAGCGGGTTTTCCATCATCTTCAAAGAAGCAGTTTGATGTGATAGATGAGATCTGCGGCGAAGTTAAAAGCACTGTTGCAGTAATGGCAAGAATGAATGAAAAAGATATATCGATATGTGCGCAGTCTCTCAGAAGATCATCTTCAGGATGCATTCATGTAAGTGTTCCGGCTTCAAAATATCTGCGTGATTCAAAGACGGGTCTTGATACTGCTTCGACAACTCAGCTTGCCTTGCAGTCGCTCGATCTCATTAAATCATCAGGCTTTATTGCGGAAATTGGAATTGAAGACGCGGGCCGTACTGAATATTCTTATGTCGAAGAGCTTTGCCGTGTGTTATCAGAAAACGGCGCGGATGTTATTAATATAGCCGACACATCGGGATTTATGCAGACTGATGAATTCGGTTATCTTGTTAAGAAGCTGCATTCATTTGTTCCGCGTTTTGCAACAGGCGAAACAATTCTAAGCGTTCATTGCCACAATGATTTCGGTCTTGCAATTGCAAATACTCTGTCGGGCATTTATAACGGCGCGGCTCAGGTCGAAACAACAATCGGCGGTGTCGGCGAAAGATCCGGAAACGCCCAGTTTGAAGCGGTGTTAGCCGCGCTTGAAGAAAGACGTGATTACTACAATGCTGAAACAAATATTGAGAAGAAGTCAGTTGCTTCATTGTGCGAACTTGTAAGAAGACATTCATGTTTAGTTGTACCTGATTCCATGCCGTTATCAGGAAGAAATTCTTTTCTGCATTCTTCGGGAATTCATCAGAAAGCTCTAACAAAAGCCAAGAATTCATATTCGATTATAAACCCGGAAGCTTACGGTTTTGATAAAGACAGTTTCGCTATAACGGTTTTATCAGGATCGGGAGCTTTTGTTTTTTATGTAAAGGAACTTTGCGGATTAAAAATAGAAGAGGAGACTGCATCATTATATCTTTCTGAATTAAAAAATGAATATCATTCAAAGGGAATTATCAGCGCGACTGATGTTTTGAATTTTATTTACAAGAAGGGATTATATGCCGGTGAATTATGGTTTCTTTCTTCAATCAAATCGTATGAAGAAAATGCCCGCGGAGAGGTTTTGTTCGAAGTAGAATTAAATTCAGTAAAGAATTCAATCCTGAAATGCGCGGCTTCAGGCAGTGATTTCGCGGATGTTTCTGCAAAAATTATAAAAGATTTATTCAATGAAGAAATAGAAATAATTCAGGCGCAGACATATTCGTTCGGTTCAGCGGGCGGTATTAATTATAAATGTGATCTCAAAGCGTCATTTGCGGGGAAAATATACAGTTCGTCCAGTATTGCAGGAAGAATTTCAGAATCTGTTTTCAATGCTTTCCTTGATATTCATAACCAAATCGGAGGATTCGATGCGTGAAGTGCTGATAGAAAAAGCTGTTGCGGGTGATGCCCCGTTTCTTGCTGAAATGATAAAAAAGCTTTTTGATATAGAAAAGGATTTTAAATCGGATATAGCGAATCAGATAAACGGAATTATTATGCTAATTGAAAATGAGAAGGCTGTAGTTTTAAAAGCGGTTTCTGATGATAAAATAATCGGAATGGTTACCGGTCAGTTGGTCGTTTCCACCGCTTCGGGAGGATACTCGGTTTTACTCGAAGACCTTTTCGTAGATGCTGATTTCCGTCTCGGAGGCGTGGGCAAAGCGCTTCTGAAAAATTTAGTAACATGGGCAAACCAAAAGGGAGCATTAAGGATTCAGCTTGTCGCGGATACGTCAAATTCATCGGCTGAATCATTTTATACTGCAATGGGTTTTTCTCCCAGCCGCATGATGGGTTGGTATCAGCATCTCTAATTTTGGAGAGAGGGAAGGTCTTTGCAGACCTTTCTGTTAAATCAAAGTTAATTTGTTGTTATACGGGGCTTATTTTTCTGTTTTTTCTTTATGATTTGTATCCTTTTTTGTTACTTGTCCCAAGAGGACAATATGGCGCAGCAAAGCAAAAACAAGGAAATTAACGAGCTCAGTCTTCTTTTCGATATCAGCCGTAAACTTAATGAGACAATGGACATAAAAAGTCTCATTCGCCCGGTTCTTGAGATGATGGCGGAAAAACTCGAAATGATGCGCGGAACGGTAACAATTCTTAACAGAAAAACAGGCGAATTGTTTATAGAAGAAGCTTACGGTCTTTCGGATGATGAGAGAGAAAAAGGTAAATATAAAATCGGCGAAGGTGTTACCGGAAAGGTTTTTGATACAGGAAAGCCGGTTGTCATTCCAAGAATATCTGATGAACCGATGTTTCTTGATAAAACCGGTTCGCGCAAAAAACTCAATAAATCAGATATTACTTTTATATGTGTCCCTGTTATAGCTGACAACGAAGTAATCGGAACCCTATCTGCAGACAGGCTGTTCAGCGACAGTGTTGCTCTGGAAGAAGACTTAAGACTTTTAACAATAATAGCTTCAATTATATCGCAGGGCGTCAGGCTTCGCCAGATTGCCGGCGAAGAAATGGACAAGCTCAAAGATGAAAACATGCGTCTTACCGACCAGCTGCGTGAAAAGCACGGCATGGGTAATATAATAGGTAACTCGAAAATCATGCAGGGAGTTTATTCGATTATAGAAAAAGTTGCTTCGACGAATACGACCGTTCTTATTCTCGGCGAAAGCGGCGTCGGAAAAGAGAAGTACGCTAATGCCATTCATTTTAATTCAAACCGCGCCAATGCACCACTTATAAAAGTTAACTGTGCGGCTTTGCCTGAATCGCTGATTGAAAGCGAACTTTTTGGTCACGAGAAAGGATCTTTTACCGGCGCGATGAGCACAAGAAAAGGTCGTTTCGAGCTCGCCGATAATGGAACCATTTTTCTTGATGAAGTAGGAGAGCTCCCGCTTTCGGTTCAGGTGAAGCTTTTACGTGTGATACAGGAGCGAGAGTTTGAAAGAGTCGGCGGAAGTGATACGATAAAGGTTAATGTGAGAATAATCGCCGCAACTAACAGGGACATGCGTGAACTCATCTGCTCAGGAAAATTCCGCGAGGATTTATATTACAGACTGAACGTTTTTCCGATTATCATTCCGCCTTTGCGCGAAAGAAAAACTGACATTATGCTGATAGCGGATTATTTCGTTGAAAAATACTCAGTCGAGCACGGAAAGAAAGTTTCACGTATTTCGACCGACGCGATAAACATGCTTGTATCATATCATTGGCCGGGAAATGTGCGCGAACTTGAGAACTGCATCGAGCGTGCGGTTATTTTAAGCAATGACGGAATTGTTCACGGTTATCATCTACCTCCTAGTCTGCAGACCGGCGAAAAAGCCGATGAAGACAGAAAACGTTCTCTTGATGAAATGATTTCAAAATTTGAAGAAGAACTTATAATCGATGAACTTAAAAGTTCGTCGGGAAATATCGCTCTCGCTGCAAGATCTCTTTCTGTTTCCGAAAGAATAATGGGGCTTAGAATTGCGAAATACGGAATAGACGTTTCTCTTTATAAAAACTGAATTATTTCAGAGATATTCTGTATTTCTTTTCCATGTATTCGGGATTGTAGGAGCTCTTCGCCTGCCGCAGTGACTGAAGTCCGAGATCCTGTTCAAAATTTAGATATTTGCATTTATCAACAAGGCTCTTGGCGTATTCGTTGAAAATGAACTGGTATGAACCTTTATATCCCGGAACAGTTTTTGCGAAATGCAGAACGTGAGTGTCGTTGGTCAGTTCTTCGCCCAGGATGTATCCTATCGGAGTGTTGTCCGAGAAGAAAATCATTCCTTCAAGATTAAGTTCTTCGAAAAGATTCAGCGCTTCAACGGCTTCGGCAGAATCTGCGGATGATTCTTCGGGGAGTGAAGAGCTCCATTCGTGCACTATTTTTACGGCTGCATCAATATTATTTTTTGTGATGCGTTCACCGTGTCCTCCGTGAATTTCGTGAAACTGTTTTAATAGATTTCTTTTGCTATGGAGTTTTCTTCCTGCGAATGAGGCGATTTTTTCAGTAAGATAGATATAGTCAGAATCGTTTTCATCGTGAGTAATTAAAAATTCATCAGCATTAAAAAGCGGAAGCCATTCTTCGGGCACAGGATATATGATTCCTTCGGTTTCGATAAGCATTTTTAAAAAATCAATATCAGGTTCGGGTTTTTCGCAAAGCGGAAGGAAAAATTCTTTTTTATCTAGCGTCAGTCCGGTTATGCGCAGGCACCCGTCGTGATCTACGAATTTATATTTATGGGAATTTCTGAAAAGATAAAGATTGGCGAAACTGAATTCCGAGAGACGCGAACTGACTCCGCGCAGGCGCGAATAAAGTTTTTCTCTGTGAGACATAGTTAGTTCTTCTATCAATACTGCCATTACTTTGCCCTTCCTTCAACAAATTGTCTGATAAACGGATTGTCATGCCGCATGAGTTCTTCCGGCATTCCGTCGAATATTACAAAACCTTCATTAAGCATCACCACGCGGTGAGCTGTGCGCAAAACGGATTCCATGTCATGAGTAATAACTATGGAAGTTATTGCGAATTTTTCATTCATTTCGGAAATCAGTCTGTCGACCGAACCTCCGGTAATAGGATCAACTCCGGTTGTCGGTTCGTCGTAAAGCATAATTTCGGGTTTCATCGCAAGCGAACGCGCCAGAGCCGCCCGTTTCTGCATGCCGCCTGAAAGCTCCGGAGGCATTTTATCCTCTATTCCCGAAAGTCCGACTTTTGAAAGCAGATCAGGAACTATATGAGAGATATCATCCTCGGAAATTCCCTTGCGTCTTATTCCGAAAGCGACATTGTCGTAAATATTCATTGAATCAAAGAGGGCGCCCATCTGAAAAAGAACACCGAATTTTGAAGCGCATGCCGCTCTTTGATCGCCTTTCATTGCTGTAAATTCTTCTCCGTCAACGAATATTCGGCCGGAATCGGGAGCCATGAGGCCTGCAAGATGTTTGAGAATTACTGACTTTCCGGTACCGCTTTTACCTACGACACAGAGAATTTCTCCTCTTTTCACAGAAAAAGATATATCTTTCAGCACCTGTTTAGTGCCGAAAGATTTACGCAGATTTTCTATTGATACGTGAAGAGAGCTTTGCGGAACGATTGAATCCGCTGACACTCTTATTTCACCATTTCGCGGAATTGTCTGAAGAGATATTCCGAATCATGCGGTCCCGGAGCGGCTTCAGGATGATACTGCACACAGAATATCGGAAGCTTTTTGTGGCGGAAGCCTTCTACCGTATTGTCATTGAGATTTAAGTGAGTCATTTCGAGATCTTTGACTTTTTTGAATGACTCCATGTCGACGGCAAAGCCGTGATTCTGGCTTGTTATCTCAACCTTGTCAGTCAGAAGATTTTTAACCGGCTGATTTCCGCCGCGGTGACCGAATTTCAATTTGTAAGTTTTTGCACCGAGTCCTATTCCGAGCAGCTGATGGCCGAGGCATATTCCGAAACATGGAATCTGGCTTTTTACGATATCTGCAACAAGAGCCGGAGCGCACTGTACGGCACCCGGATCGCCCGGACCGTTAGAAAGGAAAACTCCCTTCACGCCGTCTTTTAAAACTTCGGCAAAGCTCATTGAGCCCGGATAAACTCTTACTGAAAATCCATGAGAGTCAAGAAGTCGCAGAATGTTTGTCTTAACTCCGAAATCCATTACTGCTATCAAAGGCTTGTCTTTAGAATGGTCTCCGAAATTGTATACATAACCTGTTGAAACTTTTGACGCGAGGTCTAGTCCGTTCATTGAAGGGTGAGCCTTCAGTCTTTCGGCGGCTCCTTCTGTAGAAAAGAATATTCCGCCTTTTAAGGCTCCCTTATCGCGTATGTGAAGTGTTAGTTTTCTTGTGTCGATTCCTTCTATTGCAGGAATTCTGTATTCTTTAAGATAGTCGCCGAGCGACGATGATGATCTGAAATTGGAATGGCGTTTCGCGTATTCTTTTACTGCAAACCCTGCCACCTGGACTTTTGATGATTCGACATCCTCGGGATTAACTCCGTAGTTTCCGATCATCGGATATGTCATTGTTACAATCTGACCGCAGTATGACGGATCTGTGAGAACTTCCTGATAACCGCTGAGTGAAGTGTTGAAAACAACTTCTCCGAGGTTTTCGCCTTCATAGCCGAACGATTCCCCCTCGAAAACACTGCCGTCTTCAAGAATCAAATATGCTTTTTTTCCCATAAATTTCACCTGACCCGGATTTTTAACATTTGGAGATTGAGCCTGTTTATTGTCAAATTAATTTCACCGGCATTCGATTATGATATTGTTTTAAAAAAGTGCAGTGAATAAACTGCCTTAATGCGCTTTGGCTTTTTGTTTAGAAACAAAAAGGTTCACAACTGTTTTATTTAAATAATCGGGATTAGGAAGTTCGTGGTCATCATGCATGAAAATCCCGAATCCGGATTCATGGTATGTGTGATAGTTGTAGTTTATTTTTCCGGCGGTAAGGATATCAAGCATGTCGGAAAGCCATCGCTCTCCTCCACGGCTTTCTTTGAAAGTATCAGCAAATACTCCGAACTCGCCAAGGTACAGGGGAACATTTCTTTTTTTGGAAAACCGGATATATTCATCAATTATTGCCTTGAGCCCATCTTTATTCCAGCTGTAAACGAGATCACAGCCGTAATAGTCAATTCTGAAGCGTACAATTGCTCCTTTTTGAATATTACTTCCCTTAACTTTTCCTGATATTCTGTAAGTGCTTCCGCTATTGATTATAAATTTTAATGAATCAAGAGTTGCAACCGCGTCATCAGTTGTTCCGCTTGCAGTCATGCAGTTGTTTGTTTCGGCATCATCGACGTTTGACTCAGAACTGATTTTTCCTGAATTATTTCTGCTCCAGAAATACCAGCCTTTGTCGCCGTCTATGGAGGATTTCATTGTTTTTATTTTTTTTCCGGCAGAATTGAACTCTTCTATTAATATCTCATCTATCCATATCTTGCCGCTTCTGCCAATGTTTTGCAGTTGGATAACGGGTTTACCGATTTTGTAATCTTTTTTTAACGGTTTTATATTATTGCTGATTAGAGTTTTCCATTCAAAACTGCCGCTTCCTGCTTCAGGATTCCCTTCGGAAAACGCCAGCCATGTTTCTCCTTCCGCGTTTATTCGTGATGAATCAGGATATACCGCAAATTTATTTTTAAACAGTGGAATCCAGCTGGCATTCTGATGAGTAAATTCTATCGGGCTGTAGGCGTGATACTCATATACTATATTTTTTTTAGGCGCAGGATCTTTGATTTCCGGAAAGTATATATTCTCCCTGTCTGAAGGTGAGGAGGCGAACTTGAGCCAGGTTACCCGTTCGATAAAGAGAATATGATTAGAGTCAACTGATCTGACCGCATCGGTTATCTGTTGGGCGAGATCTTTCCATTGTTCACAGCTTTTATTAGGAACGGGTTCGTTTAAAAGTCCATAACCGATGATAATCTCTTCATTGCTGTATCTTTTCGCGATTTCTTTCCATAGTGCTGTAAGACGCGCGCGGCATTCCGGATTTGTCCAGAGTTCGTCACCATTGCCGTTTGATTGAAAGCCGCCCTGAGGTACGTGCATATTGAGAACAATGTAGATGCCGTGTTTCCGAGCCGCGGCAATGTTTTTATCAAGCCAGTCAAATCCTGACTGTTTATAGGTGTAGGGTTTTGAATCGTTTTCAAAAAGCCCGTAATTTAAATAGAATCTAACCGAGTTGAATCCCATAGATTTAATCCGCGCGAAATCATCGGGGCCGTGATGTGTAAAACCTTCGGTTGATTGCGGATTTGACCAGACATGGTTTCCGAACGCGATTCCTTTTATGAGGAAAGGTTTTCCGTTCGGAGTTTTCAACAGCATGCCGTCAACTTGAATGAACTTTTGCTTTCCGCCCGGTATGCCGGGATAATCAGGCCATTCTATTTTGTCCGAGGTCATGGATATGCTATATAGAAATATTGATGCCGAGATAAGAAGTAATTTAAAAAGAAGTTTCATGATTCATTTCCTTTAGTTTATATTTTTATGACCTTCCATGAAAATATAAAAAAGTATATTCATTCTTTTTTTTCGTTGTCTCTAAAATGCTTTCACAATATATGACTTTATTATAATATTAGTGCTGTTATAATCAAGCAGAAAAGATTTATTTGATTTTTAATGCCGAAAGCAAAAAAAGGATTATTATGAAAGCAAGCGTCATTCTGGCTCATCCATATGAAAAAAGTTTTAATCACGCGATTTTTTGCAGAGTGTGTTCCAAGCTCAGCAGTATGGGAGTTGAACTTTTTTCTCATGATTTGTATGCCGAGAAATTTAATCCGGTCATCACTTGTGAAGAACTCGGTTTCGACCTCTCTGGTGATCCGCTTGTTAACAGGTATGCCGATGAACTCTTGAAATCGGATATTATTATTTTCATTCATCCGAACTGGTGGGGTCAGCCGCCCGCTATTCTAAAAGGCTATATAGACCGAGTTATCAGACCTCCGCATGCGTATGATTTTCCGGCAGGGGATTCCGGCGGAGGACTTCCGGTTGGAAAACTCAAGGGCAAAACCGGAATAGTTCTAAATACGTCCAATACGGAAGAAGACCGTGAGAATAACTATTTTCATGATCCTCTTGAGAACATCTGGAAGCAATGTGTTTTTGCTTTTTGCGGAATCGAAAAATATTACCGCAGAATGTTTCGAATAATTGCCGACAGTAATATGGAAGAAAGAAAAGAATGGCTTGCTGAAGCCGAAAGCATTGCCGAAAAAGCCGTTAAAGGCATAATCTGAATGTGCAATTGAGGCATTAGCGCCCGGTTTAATCATTGAAAAATGAGTATTGTGTGCTAAAATTGATCTGCAATCTTAGAGGTGTAACATGAAAAAAATGAAAATTGCTTTTTTTGATTCAAGAAAGTACGATATCGAATCTTTTGAAAGTATGAATAAGGACTACGGCTTTACGCTGAAGTTTTTTGAGGATCATCTTTCTGCGGACACTCTGCCGCTGGCTAAGGGTTATGATGCAGTATGTCTTTTTGTAAATGACCCTGTCAGAAAAGATATGGTTGAAGGACTTCTTGATGCCGGAGTCAAGCTGATTGCTCTAAGATGCGCCGGATATAATAATATAGATCTTCAGGCTGTTTACGGAAAAATTCATGTAGTCAGGGTTCCTGCATATTCTCCATATGCCGTTGCTGAACATGCCGCGGCGTTGATTCTGACATTGAACCGCAAAACTCATAAATCATATATCCGTACAAAGGATAATAATTTCACTATCGGCGGATTTAAGGGTTTTGATCTTTACGGCAAGACTGCCGGTGTAATCGGTACGGGAAAAATCGGGCGCATAATGTGCGGCATTCTCAAAGGTTTCGGAATGCGTGTTCTTGCTTTCGATTCATACAAAGATGAAAAATCGGCCTCGGAAATCGGATTTGAATACGCCGATATCGATACAATTTACCGCGAATCGGATATAATAACTCTTCACTGTCCTTTGACGCCTGAAACAGAGTATCTGATAAACGCGGATTCTATTTCCAAAATGAAGCCGGAAGTAATGCTTATTAACACAAGCCGCGGAAAGCTCATTAATACTAAGGATCTTATAGAAGCTTTGAAGCAGAAAAGGGTAGGTTATGCCGGCCTTGATGTTTATGAGGAAGAAAGCGATTACTTTTTTGAAGATTACTCGAACAGCGTAATTGATGATGATATTCTGGCGCGTCTTCTTACCTTCCCGAACGTGCTTATAACCGCTCATCAGGCGTTTTTTACAAAAGAAGCTCTGGAGAATATAGCGAGAACGACAATGGATAATATCAAAAAGTATTTTGAAGAAGGTGTTCTTCCGAATGAAATATGCTACAGATGCGGTCAGGGAACATCTTCGTGTTCAAAAATAAAAAGCGGACGGTGTTTTTAGGGCAATTCGTGCTTGACACTCGTTTTGGTGTACGTAGTTATATTGAATTGATTATTTTTCTGACTCTATATAAAATCGAACAATATTTTGGTGCGGTATGGCAGATATTAAAAAAAAGCGTTTCATGATTCCTATAAGCTTAAAGATGATATTCATCATTTCGCTTATCATTATTCTGTCTTTTTCTCTTTTGACGTATATTTCAACCTATCTCTTTACTTCGGATAGCGAGCGTAATATTGAGAGCAATATGATACAGAATGCGAATCTTATTTCCCAGAAGGTAAAAACTGATTTTCTGTCTGTAATTGAAAAAAGTAAAATTGCAATTCTGGCCGTAAATGACGAAGGAACCGGTGCAGCTTCGGCTAAAGCCTATTCTGAGCCGGGTAGCGATTCGGCCCTTTTTTCATCTCTTCTTTTCAAAAGAGATCCGGATATGATTTATATCGGTATATTGAGAAATGAAAAAGGTTCTGTTAAAGAAACTAAAAAGCTGTATAATGAAATTCTGCTGGCCGATTCGGGACTTGATTCTGATATTTTTCTGAAAATACTTGAGTCTGAAAAAGAAAGTGTTTTCAGTTCAATCAACGGCGCGGATTTTGCATTAAATCTTTCTTCATATTTCGGAAGCGGTGTAATCGGAATTATTATTCCGTATGAATCCGACAGCCGCGCA
>JAEWVM010000058.1 GCA_023396615.1 Spirochaetota bacterium
AGATAAACCTGTACACCGTATTTTTCTTTGAATCTGTTTATAGTTGAAATCAATAATTCGGAATTATATCCGTCCTTTGTAATATGATGTCCGCCGCCGAAATTAACATAATCAAGACCGGAAAAATACTTACCGAATCTATCTTCAACTGCTTCAAGAGTTCTGACAAGAGGCTTTGCATTCTGTTCGCAAAGTGTATGAAAATGAATTCCCTTTATTTCCGGAAGAAGATCTTCTCTGAAATTAGAAATAGTAATTCCAAGACGTGAATTCTTCTGACACGGATCGTATATTTCAACAGCCCCTTCAGAATGTTCAGGATTAATTCTTACAGCGAGATCAATTTTTCTTCCGCAGTTTCTTATTCTATCTTTAAACCTTTCAAGCTGGGCAAAAGAATTAAAAACTATATGATCGGCAAATTTGCAAAGCTCATCAATATCTCCAGCACTGTATCCCGCAGCAAATGCATGAACTTCTTTTCCGAAATATTCGAAAGCAAGTTCTGCCTCATGAGGAGAGCTTGAGCAAGTCCCGTCGAGATAAGAGCTTATCAGAGGATAAAGCGAAAACATCGAAAAAGCTTTCTGAGCCAGAAGAATTCTGCATCCGGTTGCATCTTTTACTTCCTTAAGCTTTCTTAAGTTTTTTTCAATCAGAGTTTTATCTACAATAAAGCAGGGTGTTTCAACCCTGCTTAAATCTGCACTTAAAATGTTGTTTCTTTCCATGGCAGTCCGTCAAGATTCATTCTTTCCATAAACGGATCCGGATCCATTTCTTCAACATTAAAGACTCCTTCACCTTTCCATATTCCTTTCATCATAAGCATCGCGCCGATCATCGCAGGAACACCTGTTGTATAAGAAACAGCCTGTGCGAAGGTTTCCTTATAACTCTCCGCATGATCGCAGACATTATAAATGAATTTTTTCGTCGGCTTTCCTTCTTTATCTTCACCTTCAATTTGAACGCCTATGCAGGTTTTTCCTGTATAGTTCTCTCCAAGACTCGCCGGTTCAGGAAGAAGAGACTTGAGAAATTCAAGAGGAATTATCTTCATTCCTTTGTGTTCAACTTCATCAATACGCGTCATTCCGACATGCTCAAGAACTTTGAGATGATTGATATAATTTTCAGAAAAAGTCATCCAGAACCTGATTCTTTCAATTTCCGGATAATTTTTAACAAGAGATTCAAGTTCTTCATGATAAAGAAGATAACTTTCCTTATCTCCGACTTCAGGATAGAAAATCGGTTTATGAATGCTCATCGCTTCTATTTCTTTCCATTCGCCGTTTTCAAAAAAACGGCCGTTTTGCGTAATTTCGCGGATATTTATTTCAGGATTAAAATTAGTGGCGAAATGCTTTCCATGGTTTCCTGCATTGCAGTCAACGATATCCACATATTTCATTTTTGAGAAATAATGTTTCTTCATATAAGAAGTGATAATATTAGTCGCACCCGGATCAAACCCACAGCCGAGAAGCGCCATCAATCCGGCTTTCTTGAATTTTTCCTGATATGCCCACTGCCATTTGTATTCAAATTTCGCAACGTCTTTCGGCTCATAATTCGCCGTATCAAGATAATTAACACCGGTTTCAAGACACGCATCCATTATGGTAAGATCCTGATAAGGAAGAGCAACATTTACAACGAGTTCAGGCTTGAAATCCTTGATAAGAGCAACCAGTTCAGGAACATTATCAGCATCAACTCTCTCAGTGCGTATTGGTCTTTTCAACTGAGACGCAATCTTATCGCATTTGGATTTTGTTCTGCTTGCTAGACATATTTCGCTGAAAACTTCAGGCTTCTGCGAACATTTGTGAGTCACAACCTGACCGACTCCGCCCGCACCAATAATCAATAATTTGGACATAATGCCTCCTCTCTTCCATACATAATATCAGCTAAAAAGCGCACCCGATTGAGTCAATACTAATTCCTTCTTTCGTATTCCATGTAAGCAGCTGTTTTATCTGCTGTATCTTTTCCGAATAGTTTCTCCACCATATAAAGAGAAAGATCTATACCGGCTGAAATTCCTGCAGAAGTTAGAATCTTTCCTTCATCTAACCTTCCTCATTTCTGAAAAAAACTTCAGCTTCAAAAAGCCCAAAAGCTGATTCGAAAGTAAGAGAAATATTTTCGTATAAAGCTTTCATCGGAATGGGGTCATTCTCAAATTCAGGAGCATTAAGAATGAGATCATGATTCAGAAACTGAAGCTGGTTAGCAAAAGTTCCAGTAATCATATTAGCAAGTTCACCCATTATGTCCATTGAAGCCTGCTTTAAAGCTTTTCCCTTAACTTCCGAATAAAGCTGTTCTGTAATTTTTTTCATGGTAGCGTCAGGAAATTTAAGAAAGATTTCTCCGCAGAAAGATCCTTCAATCTCAAGCCATACTTTGTAATCTGCTTTTTTGCAAGCTTCAGCAATAGTTTTAACTGAAGCATCTCCCAGAAAATTTGTAAAAATATGTTTAACCGATCTCTCAAGACATTTGGAATATTTCCGGTAATTTTCACTCATCACGCCCTCATCTGCGACATAATTTATTTGTTAAATTTTCATAGAAATGCAAAAAATCATACTTATTAACATTTTATACAGAAACTAACTTTTTGTAATCAGTAAGCTGACATAATCAATTATATTTTTTCTCTTTATAATATATTTTTTAAAATTGTAACTTCTGGAAAAATCAGGAGATATATTTTAATTTCTTATTAAACTCGGATTCTATTCAATTAATTTCCTAAAAATGCATTTAAAAACACTTCAGGAAATTAATTGAGTCAATTAATTGAACGAATCACATAAATTGTGGATGATGTGGACAAGATTGTTAATAACTATCAGATAACTTCAGCTTTTCCGGAAACATAAACTTTTTTTACTTTTGCATAAAAATCTAAAGGATCCGGAGAATCAAATAAAATCAAATCAGCAGTTTTTCCGGAAACTAATGATCCAAAGGAATTATCTATACCAAGAATTTCGGCTGCATTTATTGTCACTGATTTTAAGACTTCTTCGCGCTTCATTCCATATTTATGAGCCATGCATAGGATTGAATGAAAATACTTAACAGGCGGATATGTATCAGACTGAAGAGCAACTTTTACTCCGCATTCAGAAAGAACTGCGGCAGTTTTAAACGAAATCTCGTTTAGCTCTGCTTTTTCTCTGCCCGGAAAGGATGGTCCGACAACACAAGGTATATTCTTCTTGGCGATGTAATCAGCAATCTTGTGACCTTCTGTCGCATGTATCAGAACAAGTTTCAATCCGAATTCTTCCGAAATTCTAATAGCTGTTGCAATATCGTCAGAACGGTGAGCATGAGCGTGAACCTTGATATCTCCCTTCAGTGCCAGAGACAGAGCCTCAAGCTTCAGATCAAATTCCGGTTTCTTGTCTTCATCATCCGTATCTTCATGCTTTTTCTTTTCAATGTATTCCTGGGCTTTATAAAACCATTCACGGATAAGAGCTGCTATTGCCATGCGGGTTTGAGGCTCTTTTTCATGCTTTGAGTACACATCTTTCGGATTTTCACCAAATGCAATCTTAAGAGCTGAAGGAGACTTTATCAGCATCTCGTCAACAACACTTCCCATTGGACGGATTACTGCGAATAAGCCGCCGAAAACATTAGCACTGCCGGGACCAGTGTTAAGCAAAGTAACTCCGCCTTCATACGATTCTCTTAGAGAAGGATCAAAAGGATTAATCGCGTCAACAGCACGAAGATGAGGCGTAATAGGATCGCTCATTTCGTTAACATCATCACCGGCATCACCTATTTCACCCTGAAACAGACCCTCGTGAGTATGCGCGTCTATCAAACCCGGAAGAAGTGCGTTTCCTCCGCAATCAATGATTTCATCAAATTCTCCCTGTATATCGGAAGAAGAAACTGCTTCTATTCTATCGTCTTTAACAGAAAGAGAGCCCGTAAAGGGCTCTGAAGTAATTGGATATATCTTAGCGTTTTTTAAAAGAATCATCTTAGTTCGTTAATCCTGCTTATAATTTTTTCTATGTGAACTTTTCGTTTTTGCGGGGATTTCAGATCAATCCATGTAAAAGAATATATTTCTTTTCTTTTTCCGCCTTTGAAAATTTCAACTGTTACGGCTTTCTCCTTTCCATAGCAATAGCCGTATTCAGCAAATCTGCAAAAAGATACTTCAATAAGAAAAGATTCTCCGTTTTCATATTTATCAGATACAAAAAGCTTTCTTGTAGAAGAACAAAGATCATCAAAAAATATCTTTATGCCGTTAATCTTTTTCCCGTTGGATTCTTCATCATTATCCAGAATATCATCTGATTTTTCAGAAGCATATCTTATTTCAACTCGGGGATCTTTTTGAATAATTTCACTTTTAGATTCTATTTCTTCTCCATATGGAGTTTTCCCTTTCATCGAAATTGTTTGTTCCTTACCATCTGAAGAAACATAAGTTCGAAGAGAATTTTGTCTGTCAATTATCAGCTTTCTTCCATCGGCATAAAGATATTCCGCTTTTCCGTCCGAATATTTCCTTACGATAGTCTTGTCGCGTAAAACAGTTTCCGAATAATTTTTAAATTTTTTAATCTCTGTTCCGTTTGGTTTTACAAATACTTCAAACTCTGTTTTTTTCTCTTTTAATACAGCATCTGAAAAATCAATATCAAGATTATCAGCGTAAACAAAAGAAAAAAGAAAAACAAAAAATAATACTTTCATTATCATCAGCCCCTGTTAAAAGCTCTATATCCGATATCTTTTCTGTAGTGAGCCCCTTCAAATTGAATCTTATCAATCTCAGAATAAACTCTTTCTCTTGCCTTTTCAAGCGAATCTGAAACCGCAGTAACAGCTAAAACTCTTCCGCCGTTTGTATAAATACCGTCTCCGTTTCTAACAGTTCCGGCATGAAAAACGAGAATATCCTTACTCACAGAATCAAGCCCTGTAATAAGTTTTCCCTTTTCGTAATCTGAAGGATAACCTTTAGATGCCATGACAACAGTTATTGCATGTTTATCCGAAAATTTCAGCATTCCTTCTTTTAGCTTTCCTTCATATGAAGCAATAAAAAGATTTCCGATTTCTCCATCGAGAAGAGGAAGAAGAACCTGAGCTTCAGGATCTCCGAAACGGGCATTGAACTCCAGAACATTATTTTCTTTACCGATCATGAGTCCGGCATAGAGAATTCCTTTAAAAGGAATTCCCTGATTTTTCATTACATCAATTACCGGTTTATGAATCTCTCTCCCGACTCTTTCAATAACTTCCCTACCTGCAACAGGTGCCGGAGCATAAGCCCCCATTCCTCCTGTATTCGGACCTTTGTCTCCGTCAAAAACTCTTTTATGATCCTGAGCAGAAATAAAAGGAAGAATAGTTTCTCCGTCTGAAATTCCAAGAACAGAGGCTTCTTCACCTTCTAGAAAATCTTCAACAAATAAAAGAGAATTATCCTTCACGTTTTCTGAAACAAACTCCATTGCCTGTTCTTCATTTTCGGCAACAACGACGCCTTTTCCTGCGGCAAGACCGTCAAGCTTGATAACTATAGGATACTTCTTGCATGTGCTGATAAATTCTATGATTTCCTTTTTTCCTGTAAAATCTTTGTGAGAAGCCGTAGGAACCTTGCTTTTCTCCATTATCTCTTTCGCGAAGATTTTACTTCCCTCGATTTTTGCGGCCTTTGCAGAAGGACCGAAAACGGGAATTCCGGCAGCCGATAAAGTATCAGCAACACCGTCTGCCAGCGGAGCTTCAGGTCCTATTACAACAAAATCAATTTTCTTGCTTCTGCAGAACTCTATAATATCATTATGCCTGTTGAGATTAATATTTACACAATGAGCCGGATCTATTCCTCCGTTTCCAGGAGCTACATAAACTTCAGAAGCGCTTCCATCATATAAAAGCCTCCAATAAATAACATGTTCTCTTCCGCCCGACCCTATTACCAGATATCTCATACTTTCTCCGTTTTAGAAAATAACACTTATAAACAAAAGTTATTAACATATTATTAATAAGTGTTAATAACTTTATCTTTTGTAATTTAGAAATGCCTTGAACCCTTTCCATGTCATATACGCATCAAGTTTACTGCTCACTTCAAAAGGAGCATGCATGCTGAAAAGTCCCGGCCCGCAATCGATAACATCCATACCGTAACGCGCCATATAATAAGCGATTGTACCGCTTCCGCCAAGATCAACTTTTCCAAGTTCTCCCGTCTGCCAAAGTACTCCGTTTGAATTAAAAATATTTCTCACTTCGGCAACAAACTCAGGACTTGCTTCGCTCGCTCCGGATTTTCCGCGCGCACCTGTATATTTCTGAATAATCGTTCCTCTATTCATCTGCGGCATGTTGTTGTTCGGCGAACTGACTTCCGGGAAATTAGGGTCATGAAGAGAATTTACGTCCGCAGACAACATTTTCGATTTTGAAAGTGTTCTGTTTAAATCTACAAGAGAAGTCTTATCCATACGGTGCAGAACTTCTGCAACCGCGTTTTCAAAAAAGAAAGACTGCATTCCGGTAGCTCCGTATGAACCGACTTCTTCTTTATCACAGAGAAGAACACCGGCTGTATAT
>JAEWVM010000067.1 GCA_023396615.1 Spirochaetota bacterium
CTCTTTTTGAAGCAGGGACTCTATCGGAAATTGCCGCCTTCAAAATAGATTCCTGTGTTCCGACGCTGATTCCCCAAAGCGCCATACCGGCTATGATTGAATAAAATGATCCGAGAAAAACCAATGGAGCTGTAAATATTTCCGCGAGAAAAAGACCCGCAAGCGCCTTGATTCCGATTCTGTCATATAGAAAACCGAAGAATATTGCTGCCGCGGCATCTATTGCCATCGCGCCCGCGTAAAGTAAAGGTATTGCTTCTTCTGTGAATGCGCCTGTTTTCTTAAGATGAAGTCCTATGAGCGGAAAATCTGTGATTCCCATTGCAAGAAGACCGGCTGCGATAACAATTATCCAGTACGGGCGCGAATATCCTTTGCCTGATAATTCGGGCGTCTTAGATTTGATTTCAAATTTTTCAGGATGCGGAAACAAAAATCTTGCTATTACCGTTATGCCTATCGCAAGCGCAGCCGGTATGAAAAGAAGAAGTAGACCGTTTCTATAAGTCTGAATTTCTGTTCCGGATTTTACTGTAAAAAGCAGAATTGAGAAAAGAGCCGGACCGACAAAAGCTCCAATCTGATCCATTGCCTCATGAAGTCCGAAACCGAATCCGCTTCCTGTGTGACTTGATGCAAACGAGATTACAGCATCATGTGCGGGTTTTCTTACTGCTTTTCCGACTCTTTCAAAAAATAAAAAAGCTACTGCGAGCTCCCATCCGTCAAGAAAGGCGAGCATCGGAAGCGAGCATAACTGCAGAGTATATCCTGCGATTATGAAGATCCAGTACTTGCGTGTTTTGTCGGCAATAGAGCCTGAAACGAAGCGCAATGCGTATCCTGCGAATTCTCCTATACCTGCCGCAAGACCTATTGCAAAAGCACTGGAACCGAGCAGTTTCAGAAATTGTCCGACAACGCTTCTTCCTCCTTCGTAATTCATATCCGCGAAGAGGCTTACGAGGCCGAAAAGAATGATGAATATTATCGCGCTTCTTTTCGTTAGTTTGATTGTTTTCTTCATTATATCCTCCGTTTATTCAAAAATTTCATTGTTCAGTTCGGTCAGCTTGTCCGTGACCTTTGCATAAAGAATTTTTCCGCTATCAGTTATATTGTAATATTTGCGTATTTTTCCTGCGGTATTTATATCTTTTCTTTCGAGATAGCCTTCTGATTCGAGATTTGCCAGCATGGGGTAAAGTGTTCCGTAAGAAAGACGGTATCCGTGTTCCTCAAGTTCTTCCTTAAGTTCCTGTCCGTAAAAAGGTCTCTTGGCTGTGTGATATAGGATATGTATTCTGATAAATCCGGCATAAATTTCACGGAGTATTTTAGGTTCGTTATTTTTTTTCATATAACCTCAATATCCAAATTAAATATCATATATCGATATCAATATATGATATATTTTCCGAATTTCAATTTTTTTTTGGAATTAATTTCAAAAACCGTCAAAATGAATCTGGATGCTTATTTTGATTCTTTATAAAATGCTTGCTATAATAAACTTGCGTAAAAAAATGGGCTCCAGAATGGAGAAATTCTTTCTTCACGCTTTGATACTTGTTTTCGACACTAAACTGAACGTTTAATCGTCTGCGAAGGCTCTGTTTTGGATTACTTTTCCCTACATTACCGTAATCGGAAGTGTTTGAGGAAGACCCTCTCAAGTCTCAAAAATCAGTATCTTGCGGAATTCTTTGAATAGGGGGATAAATGGAAAGTCTCGGGATAAATATAGGATCGTCGAGCATAAAGCTTGTTCTGCTTAAGAGCAAACAAATTGTATGGTCGGCAGTCAAAGAGCACGAGGGAAATTTCCTCGAAACTCTCAAATCGCTTCTTTCCGACAAAGCCATACCAAAAGGGGTTAAGGCGCTTGTCACAGGTCATGAAGGCCGTCATCTGCTGAACGTTGATAATGTTCTCGAATCCATCTGTGTGGAAACAGCGACAAGAGAACTCGGCTACGAAGTTAATGCTGTCGCTTCACTCGGCGGTGAAATTTTCGTGGTTTACAAAATCGACTCTGACGGAAAAATCATTACAAGTTTTTCGGGCAACAAATGCGCGTCCGGAACCGGTGAATTTTTCAAGCAGCAGCTCGGACGTATGGACATGAAACTTTCGGATATTTCCAGTGTTCATGATTCATGTAAAGTTCACAAGCTTTCAGCTCGCTGTTCAGTTTTTATGAAAAGCGACTGTACTCATAAACTCAACAAAGGCGAAGCGAGCAAAGGCGATATAGTTCTTTCGCTAAGCGACGTTATGGCTGTTAAGGTTGTCGAGTTTCTCAAGAAAGCAAAAATCGCCGACGGAAAGGTAATTCTTTCAGGCGGACTCACTAAGAATGCACATATCGTAAAATTCGTTAGAGAAAAACTTCCTCTGATTGAATTTATAGTTCCTGAAGAATCTTCATATCTTGAAGCATTCGGTGCGGCTCTTCTTGCTTCTACACTCGGAACTCAGCTTCCTGAAGGAAATGATCTTTTCAAAAAACACGAACTTTCATTCGGAAGATATAACAGTCTCAAAACAGCAGAAAAGCGCGTTCATTACATTCCTTCAAAAAGAGGAAAAGCAAAAGAAGGACGCGAATACATTCTCGGTGTGGACGGCGGTTCGACAACAACAAAGGTTGCTCTCATTGATATTGAGACTGACGAAATCGTTGCGGATCATTACGGAAGAACTCACGGAGATCCTGTCGCAGCTCTCAAGAAATGCCTTGAAGAAGTCAAGAAACAGCTTGCGGAACAGAATGTTGATTACCGTAAAATAAAAATTTCACTCATTTCAACAACAGGTTCGTCGAGAGAGATTCTCGGTGTGTTTCTTGAAACAGGCGGAGTTTATAACGAGATTATTGCTCATGCAACCGGAACAACTTATTTCAAGCCTGAAATCGATACGATTTTTGAAATCGGCGGTCAGGACGCGAAATACGTTTATCTTAAAAATAAGGTTCCTATCGACTATGCGATGAATGAAGCATGTTCGGCCGGAACTGGTTCTTTTCTTGAAGAATCGGCTTCAGGAGATCTTAACATTACCGATGTAAAAGATATCGGTGATATCGCAGTTGCTGCAGAGCGCCCTCTCAAATTCGGCGAACACTGTTCGGCATTTATCAATTCCGATATCAGAAAGGCTATTCAGTTCGGCGCGACAAGAGAAGATATCACTGCAGGTATTGTAACTTCAATCGTTTCCAACTATCTTAACCGTGTACTTGGTAACCGTTCTGTCGGAAGCAACATCGTTCTCCAGGGAGGAGTTGCAAAGAATAAGGCTGTTCCTCTCGCGTTCGCGATGATACTTGATAAAGACATCACAGTACCGCCGGATCCTGAGCTTCTCGGTTGTTTCGGCGTTGCGCTTCTCGCAAAGCTCAAAAACAAAGACGGATTCCTTGACAAGTCTGATTTCACTATCGACAGCATAATGGATACATCTATCGTTTACGAAAGAGAATTTAAATGCCAGGCTTGCGACAACTACTGTCCGATCAAGGTTCTTAACGTAAACGGACACAAATACATGTTCGGCGGACGTTGTAATAAATACGCGAACAGCAGAAAGAAGAAAGTTTTCGACGAAACTAAAATATTCAACTATGTTGAGAAACGCGAAGAAATCATATTTAAAGATTTTGCTCCGGCAGAAGAGATGACGAAAAGACGCGGAATAAAAGTCGGTCTTCCTATGGCGTTCTCGACATATTCGCTTTATCCGCTTTATTCGCATTTCTTTCATAAGCTCGGAATAGAAACCGTTCTGTCAAAAGAAATCGATCAGGAAGGCGTTTCAAAGGCGGAGAGTGCGTATTGTTTCCCTGCGGAAATAGCTCATGGCGCGATTCAGTCTCTTTTGAACACTGATGTGGATTATGTTTTCGTGCCTCATTTCAGAGATCTTGAGAGCTATGAAAAAGATGTTCATGCGACATTCTGTCCGATAACACAGGCTCTTCCTTACTATATCAAGAAAGCATTTCCTGATGTAAAAGAATCAAGATTCCTTACTCCGATTGTATCTTTCAAATTCGGAAATGAAAAAGCTCTCGAAGGATTCATTGATGCCGGAAAGCATCTTGGAATCGGCGAACGTGAAATCAAGGAAGCGTTTGATTACGCATTCGCAAAACAGCAGGATTTTCTTGCTAAGTATGCGCAGATCGGAGCCGAAGCGATGAAGAAGGCTGAAGAATCTGATCATCCTATAATCGCGCTTCTCGGACGTCCTTATAACGCGTTCTCAAAAGACGCGAACATGGGAATTCCTCAGAAGTTTACTACGCGCGGATATTCTGTAATTCCTTTTGATATGATTCCGCTTAAGGATGCTGAAATATTTCCTAACATGTACTGGTATTACGGTCAGCAGGATATGAAGGCTGCGGTATCCGTAAAAAATAATCCGAATATTTTCGTAACATTTATTACAAACTTTTCATGCGCACCGGATTCTTTCATGCTTCATTATCTCAAATGGATCATGGGAATGAAACCGTTCCTTGTTCTTGAGCTCGATTCGCATTCGGCTGATGCCGGAATCGATACGCGTGTCGAGGCTTTCCTTGATATCATCGAAGGATACAAGGCTAAGTTTAAAAACGAAGACGTTGAAAGATTCGACAATGGTCTCCGTTTTATCAACAATGGAAAAGACAAGCTTCATCTCATTGACACGAAAAAAGGCAATAAACGCATCGAGATTTTCAATAACAAAGATGTAGTTCTTCTTCTTTCGAACATGGGACAGCTTTCGGTTGAACTCGTTGCCGCCGCTCTAAGAGGTGCCGGAGTAAATTCTGATGCGATGCCTGTTCCTGATACTTTTACCCTTCAGATGGCTAAAAACTATATGTCAGGTAAAGAGTGTCTTCCTTCACAGCTTGTGCTTGGTGAAGCTCTTCAGTATATGTATTCGGAAAAATTCGACAAGAATAAGACTTATCTTCTTTTTGTTCCGACAACTCTCGGACCTTGCCGAACTGGTCAGTACTTTGTATTCTATGAAAATCTTTTCAAGGATCTTCGCGTCGAAAACATGATTACCGTTACGATGGATTCTGATAATTCTTATAATGAATTCGGAACAGAATTTACCAAGAATGTCTGGAAGAACATGATCATTGCGGATTACATGAAAGACATAGAGGCGACTCTACGTACATGCGCGGTTGATCCTGTTAAGGCGATTGAAATCTACGATAAGGAATGGAGACAGCTTATAGATGTAGCTGAAAAAACTCCGGGTAAGATTTATTCGGTACTGAAAGGAATTGTCGATGAACTCGCAAAAATTCCTTTGAAAAAGAAAATGAAGGATACTCCGAAGGTTCTTGTCGTAGGAGAGATCTACGTGAGAAGAGATGATTTCGCGGTTGATGAACTCGTTCAGCATTTCTGCCGCAATGGAATCATTCCGAAGATTTCTTCTGTTTCTGAGTGGATTTACTATTGCGACCATACTCGCAAACACGATATAAAGAAACGTCTGCGCCTTGTTCCGCTTTACAGACGTCTTTTCTCAGGACCAATGAAAGAGCTTATTATGTGGAAACTTGAGCATTTTTACAAGACTCATGTTGACCATAAAATTCTTTCTATACTTAACAAGTGTGAACTTGTGCCTTCTTCTCCGCATAATATGGATAAGATTATGGCAAATGCTGAAAAATACTTCGTACATAGCGATCTTTATTCAGAAATTTCAATTTCATCGGGTGCGGCTGCTACAGCTCTTCTTGATGATTATTCGGGTGTAGTTAATATTTCTCCGTTTGCATGTCTTATCGGCCGTGTAATCGAAGGAATAATCGCACCTTGGGCAAGAGAGAAAAAGCTTCCTGTAATGAGCGTCGAAATCGACGGAGACATTCTTCCTCCGAATATCGTAAGCAAGCTTGAAATATTCATGCTTAACGTTATCAGATTTAGAAATAATCCGAAGATTGAAGATTTCATTCAGAAAGAAACAACTGCTACGATTAAACGAAACGTGAAAGCAAGTTAAAATAAAAAACCCCGCCGAAAGCGGGGTTTTTTATTTCTTTGATTCAAGTCGGTCTTCCCATTTGTGCGACCAATCATGAAAAGGCTGAAGTATTTCAAAAAGCTCGATCCCGTCTTTTGTAAGAGCATAGCCTTTGGGAGTCTGTTCGATGAGCATGGCTTCTGTAAGATCCTTTATACGGGCATTCAGCACGGATGGAGACATGGAATTGCATTTTGACTGAATTGCACGGAATGTCAATGGTCCGTCGCTTAACTGCCATATAATACCCATCGCCCATCGTCTTCCAAGCAGATCAAATAGAGCCATAATCGGAGCACCTGATTTTGATCCTCTGACAGGGCTACCCGGTTTTGGAATGGGCATAATAACCTCGTATAAAAACGCCTGCCGTATTAATTACGGCAGGGTTTATTGAAGTTTAAAGATTTAATAATTTAGTATCAAATCATTTTTTATCAAAAATCTTTATTTTGCCCCAGCCAGACGTTCTTTGACCGTCATTCCGGCAACTCCGATATTTTCATAAGAAAATTCCTCAATAAAAACCATAAAGTTTTCAGGTTTTAACCCGGTAATTTTTACAGCCTCATTTGTGAGGTTGACTATAAGTTCTTTTTTCTTTTCTTCGCTGATATGTCCCATTTTGATGTTAATTAATGGCATGATATTTCTCCTTAATTTGATTTGCGCGCTACGGATATAGTAGCGCGCTACCGTTTCCGTAGCAAGCTTTTTTTGTAATTTATGCCAATTAATTAAGCCGCATTTTTCTTTACAATATGAGACCTTTTTTAAAAGTAAGATAAAATTGCAAATGGAGATTATTATGAAAAGAAGTCAGAAACTAGCTGTATATGTAATAACAGCATTTTTCTTTTTGCTGTATATACTTACTGATACAATTGAATTATTTCAGTCGGGACTTTCTTCATCTCAGATGATCTTGACATATATTGCAATGGCTGGAATTTCATTGTCGCTAATCGGACTTTATGCCGCTGAAACCAAATCAGGATTCGTAAGTTTGACCGGGATTCTTCTGATTTCTGTTTCTTTTGTTTATTTTTCAGGAACTGCTACTTATGCTTTTGCAGAAAAAAGCCCCGATTATGCGCCTTTGGTCAGAAAGCTCGGTTTCATATATCTTCTTCATGGTGTAATGCTGATTATCGGAACTTTTCTTTTTGCCGTCACTTTACTTAAAGAAAAATCATTTTATTTAATTGTATCAATAATGCTCATTGCTTCTTCTTTGTTGAGTTTTTCGGTTGGACTGTTCGGTCTTGCCGAACAGTTGTATGTTGTTTCCAACTTTATTAGAAATTCCGGCTTTGTTGTCTACTGTTTGCTGAGAACAGGAAATTCAATCAAAGCCGGATAGATTTTCTATTTAACAATTTTAAAGAAACTGACCTCAGATTTTAGAGTTTCCGCCATTGAAGAGATTTCTTCAGTGCTTGCGGAAATTTCTTCAGAACTCAGTGAATTGCTCTGGGTCATTTCGCTGATAACCGAAACTGATTTAACTATTTCATCAATAGCAACTTTACCTTCACGGATTGCCGAAGTGATGAAATTTGTTTTTGTTAGAACTTCCTTGAGACCCTGATTCACTTCTTCGTTTGCAGAATTCTGTTTTTCTGTCAGACTTGATAGTTCCTGCATCATGTTGGTGATAGATTCTATGCCGAGCAGGATTGTTTTTTCTTTAGCGATTGCACTTCGTACTTTTTGAAGTGCGCTATCAGAATTTTTATTATTCTGCATAATTAAACTGTCAATCTGCTTTATGCTTGAAGTGGTTGCGTCAGCAAGATGGCTGATTTCATCGGCAACCACCGCGAATCCGCGCCCGGCTTCACCGGCGCGTGCAGCTTCAATCGCAGCATTCAGCGAAAGAAGATTTATCTGTTCAGAAATATCATTGATAATGTTAACAATGCCGAGCATGTCTTTTGATTCGTCGGCGCTTCTTGTGATGATATCAGTCATTTCATTCATTTCTTTTGAATTTGAAATGACGTCTTCGTTGATTGTGCGGACTTTGTCATTTGTCATATTTATGTTTTGGACTACCGAGTGAATTATAAGCTTAAGATCATCAGCCATTTGATTGATTCGGTTTATTTCAATTTGCTGAGTTTCAACAGAAGTCATAATGCTCTCCTCGCTTGCGGCGAGTTCTTCCAGGGTTGCGTTAACCTGTTCAACCGATGATGATTCGCTTTGAATGTTGTCCGAGAAAGAAATTACATTCTGGGAAATTTCTACTGAAGACGCAGCAAGCGTCTGTGATACGTCTACAATCTTGGAAATAATAGCCGAAAAGTGTGATATAATGGTATTGTAATTGTGATCAAGTTTATCAAGTTCAAAATTGCTGTTAATATTGCTCGAATTAGTTTTTTCGGGATGAATCGTTCCATTCGCAAGCATGTCAAACTTGCTGTTGAGTTTTACGATTGGTTTTGAAAGTTTACCGGATATCAATGTAGCCATAATTAGAATAAAAATGATAAATGCTGCAGCAATGCAAACGCTGATGATTACATTATAATAAACATTTCGGTACACGTAAGATTGAGGAATTGATAGTATTACAGAATAACCGGCTGAAGGTATAGGACAGTAGAAGAAAATACTTTTTTGCTTAGTTTCAGGGTTTTCTGTAAGAGCGAAGCCTTTTAGTCCGGAAAGTGCTTTTCTGGTAATATTTGATAATTCTTCATTTTTGAAATCGTATATAGTAGGTTCAATTACTTTCTTTCCGCCTTTTCCGTCATCTTCGAGATGCATGACGAATTTTTTATCTTTATGATATAGAAATTTGCCGGAGCTTGTAATAAAGTAAAAGTCGGTTTCTTCTCCAAGATTTTTTTTCAGTTCCAATAGTATTTCATCTTTTAATGCCGCAAACTCGGAATATTGAATCGATCCTCCGATCATTCCTTTTCTGTCAATGCCGGTATGTATTGAATCGGTAATCATAACTTTGTTTTCAGTGCCGGTAAAAATCGTATGAGCTATCATTATCTGCATTTCGCCGGTAGATTTTGATATCATGAGATCTGATATAAAATCAGGCTTGTTTACATAGGCATTTTCTCCAAGAGTTGCTTTCCAGTAATCTCTTTCTTTGAGATTTCTTTTTTTCGCTTTAGGATCCTTGTTATTTTCTGTTTCGAGATTGCCCTGAGAAGGATTTCCTCCGGAAGCGGTATTGAAATAAGATCCGTCAGGAAGACAGACAATGAATTTATCAAATGATTTCAGCCTTTTTACTTCAGCCTGCAGATAAGAATCCATTTCTTTCCAATTCATGCTTTTTACACGGCTTTCGTTTGCATAATGAGAAATATGAGCCATCTTTGATTTAAAGTAAAAATCAATTTTGGCCGCGGCATAATCGCTTGACTGCTGCAGAATATCCATTTCCTTCTGTTTGAACTGGTCGGCATTGAAGAAAGTGATTCCGGAAATGGATATGATAAAAGGGATAAGTCCGACACCAAGAAGAGAGAGAATTATAAGTTTTCTGATGTTTAGGTTTAAGAATTTCATGATATGCTCCGAAACGAGTCTAATTCAAATTATTGTAAAAATCAATATATATTTTACCATATTAAATCTGTATAG
>JAEWVM010000120.1 GCA_023396615.1 Spirochaetota bacterium
CGGTATGGGTTTCTCATCGGCTTATGAAGTTATCGAAAGAACATTTTTTATCACTTTCGACGCTGAGTATCAGCTTATTTTCGATAAAAAAGGAAAACTTCACTGCCTTCTTGCTACCCTCGGAGCAAGCTATAGATTTTAAACATTCCTTCCGCAGCTGTTTATACCAGCTGCGGATATCATTCAAATCTTCAAATAACCGAATTCATTGACTAAAAATTTTTATTGCTAATAAAAGGCATGCCTTTTAGATATCCCTCATTCTCAAAAGGGATACGAGGCACCATGAAACGTTTTATTGAATTTTTCGTAGACAACACCCTTATAATGAATCTTATTACTATCGCCCTCCTTGTAGCCGGCATAATGTTCATCGTTACTGCCCGAAAAGAAGCTTTTCCGAAAGTCGACTTCGACATGGTTACAGTACAGACGATTTATCCCGGAGCAACAGCCTCCGATGTCGAGAAACTCCTCACCAATCCGATAGAAGATAAAATCCGCGAAGTTGACGGAATTGAAGAAATTTATTCTTGGTCAATCGAAGCCAATTCCACTATTCTGATTAAACTCGATCCCAATCTCAAAAATAAGGACAAAACGATTACGGACATCCGTTCCGCAGTAGATAATGCTGAAGATATACCTGCTGACGCGGATGATCCGATTGTTACGGAACTTTCGATGAAACAGCATCCCGTTGTCGTTTACTCAATCGTAAATAAAAACGGAATCAAAAACGATGCAGATGAATTTGAACTGCGCAAATACGCTAAAGCACTCCAGGACAGAATCAAGGATATGCCGGGAGTTTCGGGAGTACCGGAAAGAGGCTACCGCGACCGCGAAATGCTGGTTGAAGTCAACCTGGCAAAACTTAATGATTACCACGTATCATTAAACGATGTCATCAATGCTCTGTCCGGTAAGAATGTTGATTTTCCGGGAGGAATCGCAAAAACCGGAAGTGAAGAAATTCTGATACGCACAATCGGTCAGGTTGAATCCGCAACAGAGATTTCACGCATAATAATACGCTCAAATGACGTAGGTGTTCCGGTAAAGATCTCCGACGTGGCAAATGTCAAGGATTCATTTGAGGAAGAACGCGAGATCGCAAAAACCATGGGAGAAAAGTCAATCAATCTCACGGTCAGAATCAAGGAAAACTATGACATCATAAAACTTGTCACAAGCGTCAGAAAGGAAGTCCGCAGCTTTGAGAAGACAATACCAGATAATTTCAAGATTGTTGAGACAGATGATCTTTCGCAATATGTTGTAAGAAGACTCGATGTTTTAAAAGGCAACGCAGGCTTCGGATTTGCTCTTGTAATTGCTACCCTGTTTTTTGCATTCGGCTGGCGTATCGCGCTTGTCGCGGCAATGGGTATACCGCTTTCGTTTGCCGGTACTTTTTTCTGGATGGAGACGGCAAATGTTTCCATAAACCTGATGTCGATGTTTGGACTAATTATGGTTCTCGGTATGCTTGTCGATGATGCGATTGTCGTCAGTGAAAATATTTACCGGCTAATCGAAGAAAAAGTTCCGCTCAAACAGGCCGTCGTGCAGGGAACTTCAGAGGTTATTGTTCCTGTTGCGGGAACAATTCTTACAACAATAGTTGCCTTTGCTCCGCTTATGTTCATGTCGGGCATAATCGGAAAATTCGTATGGGTTCTTCCGGCAGTTGTATCGGCAGCCCTTATATTTTCATGGTTTGAATCGATGCTCATTCTTCCCGGTCATATCTATGACATGGAAAAGAAACGCGCCCATCATCACGCATCCAAAAAACCCGAAGATATACACTCACCGTTAAAAATCCGTAAAAGATACAAAGGTTTACTCACCGCTACAGTAAGAAACAAATATAAAACCGCCGGTTTAATTGTTTTAATTTTCCTAGCTTCGGTAGCGTTCGGAGCAACTCATCTTAAATTCGATCTTTTTCCGGCAACAGGAATTGAAAAATTCGTAATAAAGCTTGAAAGCAAATCCGGAACAGCTCTTGAAGAAATGAACACTCGCGTGATCGCGATCGAAAAACTTGTTTCGGAACTTCCCGAAGAAGAACTCGACAGCTTCACGACTACGGTTGGAGTGAGCCAAATTGAAGAAGGCGATCCCGATACAAGACGAGGATCTAATTATGCATCAATCGTCGTCAATCTGACTCCTGAAACAGATCGGGAAAGAATAGCTTCCGACATAGTCGATAAAATGAGACAGGACATGAATCAGTTATCGAATCTGTTTCCGAAAATAGAAGTCCATCTGGCAAAAAATGGTCCGCCTACAGGAATGCCGGTCTCAGTAGCTGTAAAAGGCGACGATATCGCCACACTCAAGGAAATATCCAAAGAATTCAAGGATTACCTTAAAACAATTAAGGGCGTAAAAGACGTGAAGGACAATTATGAACTCTCGAAGAAAGAGCTTCATGTCAGAGTAAAACCGGAGATTGCCGCTCGTGCAGGTGTCAGCGTTTATGATGTGGCAACCGCAGTACGTTCATGCTATGACGGCACAGTTGCTACCAAGATCAAAAAAACAGAAGAAGAAATTGGTATCCGCGTCATTCTCCCCGAAAACATGCGAAGATCGCTGAATTCACTGAAAACACTTAAAGTATCCAACAAACAGGGGAATTTAGTTCCGCTTAATCAAATAGCTACATTTTCATCTTATGAAGGTATTTCCACAATATCACATAACAGTTTCAGAAGAAATATTCAGATAACTGCGGATATCGACCCAGTAGCGAAAGGAGTATCATCAGTCAGTGTAAACGGAATGCTTCAAAAAAAATTCACGGACATTCCTCAAAAATATACAGGATATACCGTCAACTATGAAGGCGAGTTTAAAGACACTCAGGAATCAATGGGTCAGCTTTTAAAGTCATTTATTATCGCGATAATGTGTATTTATATTATCCTTGTAGCGGTATTCAGAAATCTTTATCAGCCGGCAATCGTAATGGCAGTAATTCCTCTTTCGGCAATAGGTTTAGTATGGTCATTCTGGTCGCATTCCCTTCCGCTTTCATTTATGGGACTAATGGGAATTGTCGGGCTTTGCGGAGTTGTAGTAAATGACTCGATTGTTTACGTAGACTTTATTAATAAAGAAAGAGGTGAAGGAATACCTCTTGAAGAAGCGATAATTGACGCAGGTTTTAAACGGATACGTCCGATTCTTCTTACAACAATTACAACAGTATTCGGATTAATGCCGACTGCATACGGAATCGGCGGATATGACCCTTTCATAAAACCAATGGCTATTGCAATGAGTTGGGGACTTGTTTTCGGTGTTGTTATAACACTTTTTGTAACTCCTGTCATTTACGGAATACTATATGACTGCAAGGGGGTTTTGAACCGCATCAAAGGAAAGGGAATATGCGAAGATGTATATGCGGCTCCGGAAAAGGCGTTTCCAACAGCTGTACTTCAGCCCGAACCGGAAATCAGAAGGCGGTCAAGAAAATGACATATTTCTTGACTTAATTCAGGAATAAAATACAATATATATTAACACAGGGGGATACATGAGACTTAAACTAACACTCTTAATTTTGATTCTTGCTTCATTTTCATATCTCAAACCGGCTTCGGTTTCAATCACGGCAATCAACCCAGCAAATCAGGCTGCCATGAACACTTTAGCTGCAACCATCAACGCGAACAGCCCATTAACCAAACTCGGCGACCAAAAGGATTTCGCTAAAGGTATGGGTGAAGCGGCTGCATTTTCTCACAACACCGCCGCGACATATTCTTATCAGAACTATACTCTTTTCGCGCTTATGGCCGGTTATAATGTCGGTCTTGTTACAAAAGACATCGAAACAAGCGGAGATATGAAAGATGCTAAAAAGAAGCTTATAGATGAAGGCGATGTGTATGCCGGAGCTTCAGCAAATTTCGCGTTTAATCTCGGAGTAAACATAACTTTAATAAAAGCCCTTCTCGGATTTGATCCCGACAATGCTCTTTATGCAAATATCAAATACGGTAAGTTAAAAACATCAACTGATGTTGCAGGTGCAAAAATCGATAACTATTTTTTCGGACTTGGTCTCAGCTATCAACTTATCCCTTCATTTGATTTTGTTGTAGGAAGCTGGCGCGGAATTGCCATAAATTCCGGATTTTATATGTCGAAGCAGAAATCTGAAGTTTCTCTTGATTACGCTTCGGTTACAAGTGGCGGCTTTACACTGAATCCTTCATTAATAGTTAAAGCCGATTCTACCGTATATACAGTTCCATTGGAAGCAACAACAGCATTTTCTCTTTTCTTTTTGAATATTTCAGCCGGAGCCGGAGTGGATTTTGTTTTCGGTGATTGCGGAGCTGACGTCATTGTTGATTCTGATGTTAAAGACGGAAGCAACAACACTGTCGGAAAAGTAACACTTGACGATGCAAGTGTTTCAGGCGTATCACCGACTTTCATGTCTCCGAAAATTATGCTCGGAGCCGGAATTCAGATTGCTGTCTTAAAACTAGATGTCCCTGTAAGCTATTACTTCAAACAGAAAGCCGTTACTGTCGGTTTCTCTGCAGGAGTCGTATTCTAGAAATTCCCACGGGGACTTTATTGTCCCCGTTATCCGGAGGATTAATCATCAAACGCAAAGTCAGAGCTTTTCTGGCAATAGACATAGATGAAACAATCAAAGAAAACATTTTTTCGTTTTCGCGGAATTTTGTTGCAATAAGCTCCCAAGGCTATTTTGTCACTAAAGAAAACCTGCATATCACGATAAAATTTCTCGGCAATATTGATGCATCTTCACTGCCTCTTATTATGGATAAAATATCAACAGAAAAGTTTATTTCTCAAGAAATAGATTTAAAAGGCATAGGATTTTTCCCTTCTGCATGCGATGCCAAAGTTTTCTGGACGGGAGTTAAAACAGGTCAATGGATAACAGATCTTTTTAAAACTGCTGATTCGATTGCGACAGAATTCGGAGTAAAAAAAGAAACCCGGCGTTTTCACCCTCATGTAACACTTGCCCGGTTCAAAGAACAGCCTACAAGAACCTTTATGGACGAAGCTCTTCTTTATGAAAATATAGATTTCGGTTCATTCCTTCCCAAAGAACTTTCATTATATGAAAGTGTTCTCTCTACATCCGGCGCGGTTTACAAGCTGATATCAAAGATACAGTTTTCCGGCAATTAATATTTCCTTGACAGTATCTTCATAGAAAAAAATGCTAAAGTTGTTTCGGAGGATTCTATGGAAATTATTTTAGCAGTTATACAGGTGGTCGGAAGTCTCGGGCTTTTTCTTTTCGGAATGAAGCTCATGAGCGACGGTCTTCAAAATTCAGCCGGAGAAAAACTCCAAAAACTCCTCGGCTACATGACTCATAATAGATTCACAGCTTTTTTAACCGGTCTTGGAATCACTTCCGTAATACAATCTTCATCTGCAACAACTGTTTTTGTAGTAAGCTTTGTCAGTGCAGGGCTTCTTTCCCTCACTCAAGCCATCGGCGTCATCATGGGAGCAAACATTGGTACAACAGTCACAGCATGGATTGTTTCAATATTCGGTTTCAAATTCAACATTATAAAACTCGCCATTCCTGCAATTGCAATCGGTTTTCCGTTTATCTTTACTAAATCAAAATCAAAGAAATATTTCGGGGAAACACTTATAGGTTTCGGAATACTTTTTATAGGTTTGATGTACCTTAAAGACAGCGTTCCTGACATCAATAAATATCCTGAAGCACTTAAAATGCTAACATGTTTCACCGGCATGGGATTTCTTTCTAATATAATATTTGTCATAATAGGGACATTGTTAACTGTTATTCTTCAATCTTCAAGTGCCGCTATGGCAATAACACTCACAATGACTTTCGCCGGATGGATTGACTTTCAGACGGCATGTGCTCTCTGTCTCGGTGAAAACATCGGAACTACAATCACCGCTCAGCTAGCCGCTTTCGGTCAATCTATTCACGCGCGCCGCACGGCAATGGCTCATACAATGTTCAATGTTTTCGGCGTCATCTGGATGCTCATTGCATTCAGTTATTTTATAACTTTCATCGATTATATCGTTCCGGGCGCAGCAACAGATTCAAAAAACACTCCGAGTCATCTTTCGATGTTTCATACAATGTTCAACGTCGTAAACAGTGCCATCTTCATCTGGTTTGTTCCGGCATACGCCAAGCTGATTGAAAGAATACTTCCGGGCAAAGATATCAAAGATGATTCAGTTTATAAACTTAAATATGTTTCCGCAGCACTTCAGGATACTCCTGAAATAAACATCATAACAGCGAAATCCGAAATCATCAAAATGACGGAAAAAGTTTCCGAAATGTATGACAATGTTATTTCATTTTTCTCTTCATCAAAGGGAGTAAATTCTGATGATGTAAGTAAAATCAAGAAAATGGAAAACTATACCGACCAGATGCAGGAAGAAATTTCAAGATTTATCGCGGAATGCGTACAGGAAACTCCTAGTGATAAAAGCTTAATGAATCTGAATCATATGCTGAAAATAGTTGATGAGCTTGAAAGTATCGGAGATTCGTGCAATAATTTAACCAAGATCATTGAAAAGAAAACCGAGAAAAAAATTGTCTTCACCGATGAGATGGATAAGGAAATAGAACCATTCCTTCTTGAAGTCAAAAGATTTCTTAATTTTATCGCAAGCAACATGCATAAACCTATATCAGAACGCGATTTTTCTCTTGCGCACGAAATGGAAAAGAAAATCAACGCTTTCAGAAACAGTTTGAAGAAAAACGCACGTAAAAGAATGCAAAGCGGCGCAAATGTCAGAATGGAAATTCTCTACATTGATATTCTTCAACAGCTCGAACACATAGGCGACTTTCTTCTTAATATCGCGCAGGAACAGAAAGAAATACAACAGTAATATACAGGCGGCGCTTAAAGCGCCGCTTTTACTTATGAAAAAAAACCAAAGCAGAATTAAAAATATATCAATACTCGCCCACAGAGGATACCGCAGACTTTACGGAGAGAACACGCTCTTTTCTGCAGCAAAAGCTTTCGAATACGGTTCAGACGGAATCGAATTTGATGTTCAGAAGTGTGCCGATGAATTTATTATAATTCATGATGAAATAATAAACTCACACGGAACAACAACGGACATCGCTCCAACCGCATTTCAAAATCTCGCAAAATTTCGTTCCGGAAAAGAAACCATTCCGAGTCTTTCTTCTTTTATTGAAAATATTCCTTCCGGCAAAATAATCAACGCGGAACTTAAAGCTGAAACAATAAGAACTTCTCATTTCAAAGAAATTGATATTATTCTAAGTTCACGTAAGGATGAGATAATCGTTTCTTCGTTTGACCACAGTCTTCTTTCTGATTTTAAAAAAAGCGGATACAAAACAGGCTGTCTTCTTGAACATTCTCATTTTAAGAAAGGATTTTTCAGTCTATTTTTTTCTCTTGCGCTTCAGCGTCCCTACTCCGTCAATATACCGCTTGAGTTTTTCTACATCGTCAAAGGAATAAAACTTAATCTTGCGATATTTTTATTTAGTTTAATTTCCGAGAAAATGATCGTATGGACTGTAAATAATCCTGAAGATTTTAAACTGGTAAGCAATTACGCTGACATGATAATTACAGATGATGTCGAAACGGGAATGAATTTCAAAAAGAAATACTCCAAAAACTGATAAGGAGATTTTTATGCAAACCAAAACTGTTCTCTGCTACGGTGATTCAAACACATGGGGATATGATGCAAAAACGGGAGATAGATTTCCATACGAGAAAAGATGGACATCTATTTTGGAAAACATTCTCGGTGAAAACTTCAAGGTCATTGCCGAAGGTCTTTGCGCGCGGACAACCGTACTCGACGATCCGTACGAGGGCGAAAATAAAAACGGAAAACGCTACATCTCAATAATTCTTGAAACACACAGACCGATTGACTGCATTGTCATAATGCTCGGAACAAATGATCTCAAGAAGAAGTTTAATGCTTCAGCCTGGGATATCGCACAGGGGGCAGGTTCTCTTATAGACGAAATACTTAAATGCGGATTTTTTACTCAACCGGCAAAAAAAATAATTCTCGTTTCACCTCCCGAAGTCGGGAAACTTACGGGCACCGATTTTGAAAAATTATTTGAAGGATCAGAAGAAAAATCAAAAGAGCTGGGCAAATACTTTCAGGAAACTGCACTCGCCAAAAACTGCAATTTCATCGACTCAGCAAAACATATAAAGCCTACACCGGTTGACGCGATACACCTCGATGAAAACGCACATGCAGAGCTCGGTAAAGTTATTGCATACAAGTTGAAAGAAATAATCTAATCCTCAACTTTGTTTTTCCGGAAATTCATCAAAAGAAAAACAAGTATAACTGATATAAAAGAAGCCAATGCAGCCGAAAGAAATGCAGTACTGAAACTGCCGCTTTCATCATAAAAAACTTCCGCCTAATATTATTCCGAATTTTTTCATGCTTACTCCAATATGTTTCTTAGCATAAAAAATAAAGCTTTACTAACAATATTTCGTCATACACATAGAAATCGATATAATAATTATTTTCCATTTTTTTTATTCATCTTCATAAGCTTTAAGCGCCGTTCATTTAACTCATTGCGGATCTTTTCGTTCGATGGATTTTTTCCGTATTTATCAAGAAGCAAAAGCGCACGCTCAGGATTTTTAGACGTATACCAACCGACTAGATAAATGAGAGCCGTCTCGGAATCGTTAAAACCTGAAAAAAGTTCGAGATATTTTTCGTAATACGGAATTGCTTTGTCATAATTTTTTTCGCGCCACTGCACGGCATAAGCGTATTTAAAAAGAGGAAGCGGCATCAACGGCGCCTTATCCATCGCTCTCTTTAGAAGCTCAGTCTGCTTCTTTATATCATCCTTTATCATGTCCGAGTTTGATAAAAGTTCGCGCGCGGAAACACAG
>JAEWVM010000194.1 GCA_023396615.1 Spirochaetota bacterium
AAGACTGTTTATTTGGAAATCGATATTTCATCTGCTCTATTGAACATGGCAAAACAGGAGATGCTTCTATCCCGCGGAGAAGCTGTTGAAAGAAGTATTTATCAGAAAGCGTCAACTCTTATGGAAACCCGTCTATTGGATCAGAATGTATCAAAATCAATGCGGGCTCGATTACTTATGAATCTTTCTCTTTGTTATGATCGAATGGATCTTCCCGTAAAGGCATATTCTACGCTTGGAAGTGCTCAGGCAGTTGTCGAGTCAGAACTACTTTATAAGCTTATTCCTTCTTATCATTTGTCTCTATCTTCGTTTCTGAAGCGAAGATATAATTCAGTACATCGTCCTGCGTCTTCTTATCTTGATGCATCAAGGTCAGGGATAATGTTTGTCGAAAAATTTCCACAGCTTTTTGCTTCATACTCGGAAAAGGTGGAAGATCTATACCGGAATTTCGCCTGTGATCTTGCTGAAGCAGGTTTGACAAATGATTCATTTGCGGTACTCGAAAGACTTGCATCTTTTAAAAAGACTGCAAGAATATTTAATTATTCTCCTGAATTTTCTGATGAGAAATATAATTTAAAACTTAATTATATCAAAAACTGTTATGTTGATTATAATAAATGCGTTTCTCGTATCGGTCTTGATCCGCTTGTAAACAAGGAGCTTGTGAAAACTGCTTCAGATATATCCGAAAAAGCAGGTAGAACCGCTCAGTCTGACCCGGATTTATCTCATTATTTTGCTGTTGAAAAGAATTCTGCTAAAAAAATAAAAAAACCTTTTTACATTTATATAAAGTATGATGGGAAAATACGGTCTTGGCGGATAGAAGATGGAAAAATATCTACAGCTGTTTCAGGGGAATCTAATTATACTACCGATATTTCAGATGCATATGTTATGATAAATGACGAGTCGCTTTCATTAAATTTACCTGAAGCCGTTTATGTTTCTTCGTTTTCCGATATATCCCGGTTGCCTGAATATAATGATTATAATTCGCTTATTTCATCAAGAAAGAAATCTCTTTTACTTGAAGACAGTAATTTGCTGAAAATAAGCCGGAATCTTTTTTCAGAAAAATATTTTCCTGTTAAAATAAAAGTTAAATCAGATTCTTTAACTTCTGACGAGATTTTGCTTCTTGCTGATTCTATGATATATGCCGGAGTATCAGAATCGGTTGTTTCTTCAAATAGATTTTCATATCTTATCGGTAAGAATAGGGAAAAGATATCCGCAGGCAGTATTCTCTCAAATGAATTATTTGAAAAAACTATTGATTCAGGTGATTTGCGCAGTGCAAAAAAGATAGTTAATTCATTCATAAAAAGTTCTGAAGCAAAAGACTATTACATTAAATATTTAAGTTCAAGAATTATGGAATACGAGGGATTCTACAAGAAAGCTCTTGAAGAATTTCCTTTTGCTAATAATTCAGAATATGGAAGAGACGGACGTATGGTCTCTTTTGGTTTATTTCTTCTTCTTAAAAACGGTGAGATTAAACGGGCATCTGATTATTTGAAGCTCAATGCTGAACTTCTTCAGCAAAAGGGTGATTATGCCGTTTATAGCGGAATAATTTCTGATTCATTAATTATTCCTTCTGCAAAAGATTATTACTTAAATGAAGCTAAGCTTTATTCTCTTTTAAATTCATTTTTGATAATGAATAACCGCAAGCTCCTTACCGTTAAATCAATTACAGCGCTTGGCTATAAAGACCGTGCAATTAATACGGCTTTAGTTGATGAACAAAAAGATCGTATCGATAAATACGGTGAAGCTGTATGGTATTATGCAAAAATGAAGAAAGAGTTGGGCTCAGGGACAAAATCTGATTTGTCTGCATTGCTCGGAAAAATTAGAACTGCAAAATTTATGTCTGATGAGAGCATTGATGTCAATGTCTGCTGTTTCACTGCCGGTAAAGCTGCAGAATTGATCGGAGAATACGGCATTGCTGCGGATATTTACGCTAAAGTCCGTTCCCCGTTTATCGCAGAAAAAGAAAGAGCTCTTGTAAAAAGAGCCGCTCTTCTGACTTATCTCGGAAGATATGATGAATCTGAAAGTATAATAAAATCATTACCGGAGATGAAACCGGATCTTAAAATTATTTCTGCTGAAAATGCGGTTTTTACAGGGTTGAAAAATTCTGATGCTGTTATTGAAGAAGCAAAGATTTCAGTCGATTCGGATTCTGCCCGATACAACATTCAGCTGCTGAAGGCTCACTATATTCGTAAAAAAATATTGAGTGGAGACAAGAATGTTTCTCTGAACGACTATGAAAATGAATTTCTTTCTGCACTTTCAATCGCACACAATAATCTATCTCTGATACGCACTGTCCGTCAGGATCTTTTTATTAAAGGTATAGATTTTATCATAATGCTTAATTTTAAAGAGAAAAAATTTGCAGAAGCTTTAAAGTATGCAGAAATTAAGCAGCAGTTAATGCTTTCAGCATTTGTTTCGCCTTCATCTAGAAATGTTTCATCCTCTGAAAGTGATAAATTCAGAAAGCTTTCCCGATCAGATTATTCTATGTGTCTTGATATGCTGCGCAGTAATTATTCTCTTTACTATAGTTGTATTCTTCCTGCGCTTCCGCTCCAGTTGTTTCAAGTCAGAATTCCTGCTAATTCCTCTATTCTATATCTTTCTGAGTCAGAAGGAGATATTCTTGCTTGGGTAATCGCCAAGAGAGATATTACCGGATACCGGATTGCAAATGGTTACTCATCGGCGAAGGAGATAGAAGCTTCTCCTAAACTTTCCGGTGACGATAAATTGAAAAAATTATCGGATTTATACAAAGTTCTTTTGAAGAATGCCGATTCCGAGAAATTATATATAATTGCGGACAACAAATCCCAAGAAATTCCATTCTCTGTTATGTTTGCCGATAACTTTGAAGCATATCTTACATCAATTACCTCCGCGTTGGTTTTTTCGGGAAAAGATTCACCTATCAGGACCATTCATCTGATTTCGAGTGATGAGGCGGATTTTGCAGCTATTAGGCAAAGTACAGTAAAGATTGATGAAAATTCACCTACAAAGTTTCTTCGCGGAAACATCAGTTTTGCCGCAGGAGATATTATCTCAAATAGCAAATCCCTTTCTGACGTTTTGGCTGATTCCGAAAATTTTGTTTATGTTGATTCCGCCGATGAGATTTCAAGTAATATGCTTGCGGAATATTCATATTCGTGCGGTAATGATAATGTGATAATAATTTCATCTGATGGAGACAATGTCTCGGAATACGTTGCTGTATCGTCTTTGTTTCAGAAGTCATTTTTTGAAGGAATCTCCGAAGGGTATAAACAGCTCGTAAAAGAGCTTTCCGGCAGTGAAAGATTTTCGGATGCAAGAAAAAGAAGCGGTTACCGTTATTTTAAAAAAGGATTTCCGGGTTCAAAATGAAAGGTTTTTTGACAAAAAAAGCTATCATTGTCGATGACGACAAAATGATTGCAGAGCTTGGAAAGAAAGCTCTGGTCAAAATGGGTTATGATGCTGTCTCTTTTAACGGAGCGGAGGAAATGCTGTCTTCGGTTAAACTGAATGATTATGATTTTATTGTCAGTGATCTCAAAATGCCGGGTCTTAGCGGTATTGATCTTCTTCGCGAAATAAGAATGATTGATGAAGATATGCCTGTAATAATTATGACTGGTATATCCGATCTTGAAAGCGCCATTTCTGCTATAAAAGAAGGCGTATTTGATTATGTCCAAAAACCATTTACTGTTGATCAGATTATATTTTCGGCCAAAAGAGCTGCCGAAAGAAGAAAGATGATCAACCAGAATAAGTATTATACAACACTTCTTGAAGAAAAAAATACTGAACTTCAGAGACTTTATGAAGGAATAAAGAAAAGGAATTTTCAGTTAGAAAACGATATGCAGCTTGCGAGCATTCTGCAGGATTGTTTATATC
>JAEWVM010000175.1 GCA_023396615.1 Spirochaetota bacterium
ATATTCATGTTCCTTTTATAATTTATAATAAGGATCTGTTTAAAAACGGATACTATTTTGACGGAATAACCCGGCATGTAGATATTCTGCCGACCATCACTGATATCATCGGTATCAAGGATGATAAACACCGGGAAGGTTTTCCGATTTTTACCAAGAGAAAAGAGAAACTTGCTTTTGTTCACACTTCGTGGAAAGATGATCTGATCGCGGTTCGCGATGTAAAATGGAAATATATTTACCGCATAAAAGACGGCAGTGAAGAACTTTATGATTTGTTAAGCGATCCGGAAGAGAAGAGTAATATTGCATCTGTAGAAACAGATACTGCAGTAAAATACAGAAATTATGTTTTAAGCGGAATTGATTATGTTAAACAATATCATAAAAATAATTAGCAGTGAGATTATAGAACTTGTTTCAAATTGAATCTTTCTTGACTGTGTTATTTTAATGATTATTATATTTTAAAGAGGGGATAAAATGAAAAAATTTATTATTATGGCTTTGAGTTCTGTCATTCTGTTTTCATATTGCACAAAAAAAGAAAAAAAATATACTGTAGCTATCAGCGGAATCATTAACTTTACGGTTGGGGATGTTTCGCTGAAAGATTCTTCGGGAGAAAGAAAAGCCTCTGTAGGAGATAAGATTCTCTCGGGTACTGTAATCACAACAAAAGGCGTTAAAAGTATGACCGATATTTATATCGGAGAGAATGCTGTTAAGATAATGGGAGATAGCAGCGTCTTATTTGATGCACTTATTGCCGACGGTGTAACGGGTTCAGAAACTGTTTCAATAATCGTTGAGAACGGAAGAACATTTAATAGAATCATCAAAAAGCTTTCTAAAGACGACAGTTATACCGTTAAAACAAAAACAGCCGTTGCTGCCGTACGCGGAACAGAGTTTTTTGTTTCTGAAGAAAACGGAAAAACAAATGTTTCATGTCTTGACGGCAAAGTGGCTGTATCTGACTCAAAAGGATCCGAAGTTATTCTCGAAAAAAATGAAGAGGCAATTGTTTCTTCTGATTCTGATATAGTAAAGAAGCAGATCGAAGCTGATGAGATTAACCGCCTCAAGATTCTTTCAGAAATAAAAGAAATTCAGTCCGACATTAAGAAAAAATATGAAGAACAGAAAGCCGAGATAAAACAGAAGTATGAAGAGCAGAAAGAAGAAATACAGAAGGCTGTAACTGACCAGAAAGAAAAAGACAAGCAGGCTGTTTCTGATCAGAAAGAAGGTGATAAGGCAAATATTGACGAGGCAAAATCATCCGCAAAAACTTCTGCAGGCGAAGCATCGGCTGATGCAAAAAGCAAGATGCAGGAAACCAAACCTGATAAGTCAAATATACTTGATGATATCAAGAAACAGAAAGAAGCTGTAAAAAGCGGAACAAATTGACGCTTTAAGATTATAAAGATGCAAAATGTCTTTACAAAAGGGAAGCCTGTGCTTCCCTTTTTTTATGGAACGAGCCGAACTTTTTAAAAAGCTAAATGAAGGCATTATCGATGAACGTTTTCATCTTTTCCAAAAGAATGTCGATAAAAATAAACCTTTGATTGATCAGTTCGGCGGACTTCGCGGCATCGTTCCTATTTTGCGCGGAAAAGATGTTATTATTGCAGGAGCCGGATCATCAATTGATGGAGAAATGGATTTGCTCCGCGAAGCGGTTTCTCTTAGCGATGTGATTCTTATTTGCGCGGACATGTCATATCTTCCGCTTTTGCGCCGTCGTATCATACCTGACTTTGTTATTACATGCGAAACATCGCCGAATGATTATTTTAGCGTATCAGATTATTCTTCACATCTTCTTGCTTTTTCGTGTTCATCAAACAGCAATCTGCGCGGATGGAAAGGCAAAATGAGTTTTTACAATTGGATGATGAAGGGTGAATATGAAAAGCTCTGGGCAAAAGCGGGAACAGATCTTGGCTACGTCTCAACCGGAAGTACTGTTATTTCGCAGGCTGTTTCGCTGGCACTGGGATGCGGGATAAAATCCCTCGCGCTGATAGGAAATGATCTTGGTTATAAAGATTCATATTATATGAAAGGAACTTTCCGTTCGATGAAAGATGAGTTGAATCATTCGCGTTTCGCGACTTGTGATTCCGTTTCAATCAGTTACGTTAGAAGATCAAGACAGTTTGTTGTCAAAACGCCGGTTGGAGATTTTTATTCTCACAACCAGTTTCTTGCAGCTAAATACTGGCTTGAGGATTTATTTTCAAAAAGCAATTTATCATTGATAGAATGTTCTGTTCCTGGCTGCAGAGGAGCAAATATAATCAATGTTCAATTTGAAAAATATTTAAAATATTTAAGGGAGAGATTATGATAGTACTGCACCGTCTTAACGGATCAGAATTTTTACTCAATGAAGATCATATAGAAACAATGGAGGAAACTCCTGATATGATTATTCTTTTAACAAATGACAGAAAATATATTGTAAAAGAAAAACGCGAAGAAATATTAGCTCTAATTCAGGAATATAAACGAAAAATATACAAATAAAATATATTCTGCTCATTCTTTATTTTTTTCCGCCAAGATTTTAGTTGAATTAATCATTTCTAACTGCTACAATACAGCATCGGGTTGAAATTCCTTTCTGCCCGGTGATTTTATATGTGCTTATGAACACCGGGGTGTTTTAGTGCGGATGAATTCTTCATAGTCATGTTTTTTGAAAATATACCATCATGTAATTTATAAGGAGATTTCTATGGGAAAGAATGTTTTGGTTGTTGATGACTCGGGGGCCATCCGCCAGTCGATGCGTTATGTTCTTGAAAATGCCGGTTATACCGTCACGGATGCTTCGAATGGAAAAGAAGCAATGAGTGTAATCAGTTCATCTACGAATCTGGTTATAACCGATGTGAACATGCCGGAAATGAATGGTATTGATCTTGTAAAGGCTATTCGAGCATCAGAAGCTCCCTTGAAAACAGTTCCAATTATAATTCTGACAACCGAAAATCAGGCTGACATGAAGCAGAAGGGAAAGGATGCCGGCGCAACCGCGTGGGTCGTAAAACCTTTTCCTCCTGAAGAAATAATTGCTGCTGTTAAAAGGCTTATAGGTTAGGTGAGTATGGCTAAGATGACTGCAAAAAAAATGGGGACGACCCTTCTTATTGAAGCTTCAGGCGAACTGTCAATTTCATACGCGCCTAAGGCGAGAGATTTCTTTAAATCAGTTTCGAATGGAGATTATCTCGCATGCTATCTGGATCTTCATAATATCGAAGGCATAGATTTGTCGTTTATAGAACTTTTACTTTCATTTAAAAGAACAATGGTTTCAGCCGGAAAAACATTTATTATAACAAAACTTCCTGATGAGCATGTGTTTGCAGGAAGTCTTTCGGAAATCGGAATAGACCAGCAGATTTTTCAGAGGGGGGATTATGGGATTTGAAGCTCAAAGCGAATTGTTTATTGAAGAATCTCTTGATCTTTTAAAAAATATAGAGCTTCCGCTCATGGAGCTTGAAGAGCGACCTGATGACTCAGAACTTATCAATTCCGTATTCCGTTCGATGCATACGATTAAAGGCTCAGCGGGAATGTTCGGTTTCAATGATATATCTGCTTTCACTCATGATATCGAAAGCACGTTCGATCTTGTGCGTAAAGGTGAACTTGCTTTAACATCGGA
>JAEWVM010000225.1 GCA_023396615.1 Spirochaetota bacterium
CGGTAAAGTTATTGCATACAAGTTGAAAGAAATAATCTAATCCTCAACTTTGTTTTTCCGGAAATTCATCAAAAGAAAAACAAGTATAACTGATATAAAAGAAGCCAATGCAGCCGAAAGAAAGGCAGTACTGAAACTGCCGCTTTCATCATAGAGAAAACTCCCTCCCAATAATGCCGTCGCGCCAAGGCCGAAACCTGTAAATACCATCCCGTATTTCGTACCAAGGTTTTCATTTCCCAAAATGAAAGCAGTAAAAGAAGGATATAAACCGAGTATAACAGCAAACGACCATCCGGTAATAATAGAAACTATAATCAGGAGGACACCCGAAGAAGGTAATAGGGCGAGCATCAATAGAAAGAGAAACTGCAGAAATCCTGAAGTCATTATAATTTTCGCATAACCTATTTTTTCCGACAAATATCCTGCAACTGGACGGCCGAAACCGTTTACTGCAGAAAAAAGGGAAACAACTAATGCAGAAAAAAACGGATCTGATGTTACATTTAATCTAGCGAATGACGGGAAAAGTCCCAGACTTAGAAAACCTCCGATTACGAATGAAGCAAATATAAACCAGAGTATATAGAAATTTTTGGTTAATAATGTTTCTCTTACAATTTTTGCCGGCATAACAATAACAGCACTTCCGCTTTTGTTTTTAGCAGGCATCAAAAATGATCCTGTAAATGAACCCGCAAAAACCATAAGCCCCATCACTGCAAGTGTGCCCGAAATACCAAGCCCCGGAATCAGGAGTCTGACTTTTATTGGTGCAATAAATACCGAAGCCAGACCAAATCCCATTACAGCTATAGACAATGCAAAAGATGTATTTTTACTCACATGAGATCGGACAGCAGGAGCGATTACTGAATATACACAGGCACATCCTATTCCGCCGATTAAACCATGTGTCATGGGAAGCCACCAGTTATGACCCACCACACCAACCAGCGACGCAAGAAGATATGCAGGAAGCAGCAAAAACGAACCGATTCGTGAAACAAATCTAAAACCGTAACGGTCGGCCGCCATTCCTGCTGGGAGCATACATACCGCAAACACCAGCATAAAAACCGTAAATGAAATATTCGCTTCAAACTTATTCCAATCAAAAAGTTCCATGAGGGGAACTGTAAATACACCCCACGAATATGCGGCACCGCCTGAAAACGAAAGAAGAAATCCGCCTAATATTATTCCGAATTTTTTCATGTTTACTCCAATATATTTCTAATCACGCAAATCAAAGCTTTACTATCAATTCATCATCATACACATAGAAATCGATATATTATTTATTTTTCATTTTTTTTATTAATCTTCAAAAGTTTTATGCGCCGTTCATTGAGTTCGTTGCGAACCTTTTCGTTCGATGGATTTTGTCCATACTTATCAAGAAGGAAAAGTGCACGCTCAGGATTTTTAGACGTATACCAACCGACTAGATAAATGATTGCCGTGTCGGAATCATCGAAACCCGAAAACAGTTCAAGATATTTTTCGTAATACGGAATTGCTTTGTCATAATTTTTTTCCCGCCACTGCACGGCATAAGCGTATTTAAAAAGAGGAAGCGGCATCAACGGTGCCTTATCAATCGCTAGTTTTATAAGCTCAGTCTGCTTCTTTATATCATCCTTTATCATGTCCGAGTTTGATAAAAGTTCGCGCGCGGAAACACAGTCATCATCAGATGTTTTTGAAGAATAAACTAGTGCTTTTTTAAAAACATCTTGCTGAGGCAGATATGATCCTTTCGCTTTTTTTACTGCGGCAAAATTATCAGAATTATCCCTGCGCGAAATAAGACCTTCATACCAGAAGAGCTCTCCGGTCTTTCCGTTATTTTCTTTGACGAGTTGAGCATACCATAAAGGCCACTTGGCTTTATTAGCTTCCGCAAAATTATGTCCGTTATCCGTTCCGCAGAAGTATCCGAAATTATGAAAAACCTCGTGTATCAGAACTCTCCATGAAGCAGATGTAGGCATCTTGGTAAACATTCTGAAATCCTTAGCGCTTAAAAAATCTGGCACTAAAATAAGGCTCTTTACTCCGCCTAGATAAGTTGCAGTTTCATAATGCGGGAAAAACCACATCACGCCGTCATATTGCCTGAAATTATCATAAAGCAGTTTTGAAGGATAAGGCCTTATGGATTCTGTAACAATAGACTGTATTTTTGAAGCCGTATCAGAACGTGTTACTTCGGCATCTATTATTTCAAAACGCGATTTCATCAGAATGTTTCCGGAACTTAAATAATAATAAAATACAGCAAGCGTGTTGAAGTGCATGGAAGTGTCGAAAATCCGCCGTGAAATTTCTTCTTTTGAAAATTGAACCTTGACTGCTTTCTTCTTTCCATTTACGATAATTGAAGAGTTAACACGCGGAACATAGATATTCAGCCATGTGAATTCATAAGGTTTTCTAACGGCTGGAGGATTTTTCACGAAATATTCAAACGCACGGAAAAGACTCTCAAAATCCTTGCGGTTTATGTTTTTTGAATCATTCTTCCATATTTCGAAAACTTTTTTCATCAGATCAAACCGGAAAATTAAACTTTCATTTATTTTCCGGTCATTGATTCCGGAAATTGCAGCCTGAGAAACCGCAACGCTCATATGATCGAAAAAGGCAACAGCAAGAGATGAATTTTTTTCATTATGATTTAATAGAAAATTATCCGTTATGTCTTTCAACGTTTCATCATGCTTTGAATTCAAAATAAAAATATTCCCGCATTTTTCTGAATTCCAGAAATGCGTTAACAGCATAACAGCAATATCCTTATCTCTCTGCTTTGTATAATATTTAAGAAGAACTTTTACAGCATCATCTCTTTTGACCTGTTCAAGAAGCGCCTGAGCGTAACATCTTACTGCACCGAATAAATAGGCTTTATGATAATGATATTCTTCAGGTGCAGCGGTAAATTCTTTTATAACGGCATCATAGAGCTTCGCGTCAGATAACTGTTTAAGATACCAGAAAAAACGGTATGAATCAGGTTTGGAATAATATGAATATCTCATCTCGGATGACGCTAAATAAAAATCCTTTTTATATCCGGCATCCATTCCTGCTCTGAAATAGTCTTTTTTGTTATCGATGTCCGAAGGCCTACCGGTTACAAAGTCAGCCGGATAAGTAAATTCCATAGGCATAAAAGCTATAAACGCAAAGATAAATAATTCAACAAGTTTCTTCATAATATTCCCTGCCCGATTTAAGCATAAAAACAGCAAACTGTCAACATTTGCATCATACTTCCATATTTTTAAAATTTAAACTAAAATAATTGATTTGCAGATTTCTTATGCTATATTTATACTGATAGCTTCAAGGAGGAACCATGGCTTACATAGAATGGGAAGATTCGTTCAGCGTTGGAGTTGAAATCTTTGACAACGAACATAAAAAGCTTATTGAAATAATTAACCGTTTACATCTTGCACTTTTGATGAAAGAAACCGATGCGGTAATGGGCAAAACACTGAAAGACCTTATCGATTATACCATTACTCATTTCGCTCATGAAGAAGACAATATGTCAAAAATAACATATCCTGATTTCTTTAAACACAAGAAAGAGCATGATGAACTTATAAAAAAAGTTCAGGAATATAAAGCTCAGATAGATTCCGGCAAAACAACTATAAGTCTTTCGATTATGAATTTTTTAAAAGACTGGCTGATGAGCCACATTCTAGGCACAGATATGAAATACAAGATTTTCTTCGCCGGAAAAAATCTTAACTGATGAAATTTTCTCCACGAGTAATTTCTAAGAGCATGACATTAACTGTATGTCTGCTGATCATTTCTGCATGCGCAGAAAAAAAACCTGTAATAATTTCTGAAAGCAGAATGGGAACTGTTATATCACAGACAGTTTACGGCAAAAATGCAGAACAGGCTGTGATCGAAGCAAGCGCTCGCCTTGCATATCTTGAAAAAGAACTGAGCTTTCATGATGATAAAAGCGACTTGTCAAAACTGAATTCTAATGCCGGACAAAACTTTGTCTCATTGAAACCCGAAACTTTTTATCTTTTAAAGAAATCAATTTATTATTCCGAGATCACCGGCGGAGCATTCAATATTCTGACGGGCCCTTTGTCAAAACTGTGGAAGGTGACTTCTCCTGATGCGGATATTCCTTCCGATAAAATAATCAAAGAACTTCTTCCTCTGCTTGACTACAGAGACATCATAATCGATGAAAAGAATTCATCAGCAAAACTCAAAAAAAACGGACAGATGGCTGATCTCGGAGGAATCGCGAAAGGTTTCGCAACTGATGAAGTAATTAGTATTTATAAGAAACACGGAATAAAAAATGCATTCGTAAACATCGGAGGCAATATAGGTCTTCTGGGAAATTCTCCGGACGGAAAACCCTGGCGAATAGGAATCCAGTCTCCGGACGGACAAAAAGGGAAATTCGTCTGCGCCATTTCTCTTACCGACTGCTCCATATCTACGTCGGGAGCATACGAACGGTATTTCAAAAAAAACGGAAAATCATATCATCACATAATAAATCCGAAAACAGGATATCCATCCGAATCGGATATCGCAAGCGCTACAATCATCGCAAACACTTCAGTAGAAAGCGACGCAATTAGCAAAGTTTTCATAATGAATTCAAACGATGCGGTCGAACTGATAAAAAAAATCTCCGGAAAAGCAGTAATCATAACCAAAGATTTTAAAATCATTGCGACAGAAAACTTAAAGGACAAATTCGAACTGACCGACGAAAGATATTCTGTCGAATTCAGATAATCGTTATTTTCTCGATGAGAGATATGCTTCGATTCTGTCCAAGCCTTCCTTAATTCTTTCCATTGAATTTGCGTAAGAAAACCTGATAAAACCCTCACCGTTTGTTCCGAAATCTACGCCGGGAGTTATTCCGACATGCGCATTATCAAGAATTTCAATAGCAAATGAATACGAATCATTTGTAAAATTGCGCGCATCGCAGAAAATATAAAATGCACCGAATGGTTCAGCACTGATTGAAAAACCGATTTTCTCAAGACGCATAAGCATGTATTTTCTGCGCTCATCATAGACTGAAACCATTTTTCTTACATCATCACCCGCGCACTGCAAAGCCGCTATACCTGCGCGCTGAGCAATCGACGGAGCGCATATAAAAAGATTCTGCTGAAGTATCTGAACAGAACGAATTAATTTCTCAGGAACAATCATGTATCCAAGGCGAAGACCCGTCATCGCAAAACGCTTAGAAAAGCCGTTGATAACTATCGAATCACGCGAAAATTCAAACATACTCCGCGCGCGTCTGCCGTAAACAAGTCCGTGATATATTTCATCAGAAATAACCATAATACCGCTATCAGCCAGCATTTCAAATGTTTTATCACTTGCAAGAACACCGGACGGATTCATCGGCGAATTCAGAAATACGGCACGCGTTCTATCTGTTATCGCAGATTCAAAAGAAGATTTTTCATACTGAAAACCGTTTGCAGCAGAAACTTGAACTTCAACAGGAACTGCGCCGACAGAATGAATGAAATTTTTATAGCACGAATATCCCGGATTTGAAATTATAACTTCATCTCCTTCATTGCAAAGAGCATTGAGCGCAAGAAGTATCGCGGGTGAAGATCCGGAAGTTACAGCAATGCATTCGGGATTAACTTCGACATTGTATTCGCTTTTGTAAAAAGAAGCAATCGCTTCACGCAGTTCCCGCATTCCTAGAGAATGAGTATAATGAGTTTCACCGGATGAAAGAGACAGGCGTACTGCTTCAGTTACACATTCAGGCGGATCAAAATCAGGCTCGCCTACTTCAAGATGAATTACATCTATTCCGCGCGAAGTCATTTCATTAGCACGCTCAAGAATTTCCATTACAATGAAGGGAGTAAGTTTTTCTATTCTGGGGTTTATAAACTTTTCAGTTTCCAACGCTTACTTCCTTCTCATAAATCTCTTTTGCTTTTTCGGCAAGATTTTCCGCAGTGTTTGCAGCCGGATCATCAAGCACAATCTCAAGAAGCTCATTGAGTATTTTTCCGATTATAGGACCGGGTTTAACATGAAACATGCTCATGACATCATTGCCGTTAATCAACAGATCTTTCACGGTTATCGCGTTTTCGGCTTCAATGATCTTTTCTATGCGGCGGAAAAGTTCATGTATCGGTGCAGGCATGCCGCTTCTCGAACCGTTTCCGGCACGGTCGGCAAGACGAACGCGCGCCAAGTCGCCGAGATTTTCGACTCCGACCTTGCGCATAAATCTTCTTACGGCGCCGTCATTCCAGTCTTCCGTGTAGTGAAACATGTGATTGATGACGAGATTAGTAACACAGTCGATTTCGGCGTTTGAGAACTTGAGCCTCTTCATGATATTCTTAACCATGCGGCTTCCGACCACTTCGTGATTATAAAAAGTGTTTTCACCGTCGGCGCCTTTGCGGCGGACCTGAGGCTTCGCGATATCATGAAGCAATGCCGCGAGTTTAACTTCAAGCTTATCATTTACGGCTGCGTCACATGAATAGACGCAGTGATAATAAACATCGAATGCATGATACTTGTTCTGTTCGACGCCATAGCACGTAAATAGCTCCGGGAGAAACTGTTCAAGAAGACCCGACTTACGCATATATTCAAGTCCGACGGAAGGTCTTTCCGTCATCACGGTTTTAACAAACTCGTCGCGTATTCTCTCCGCCGAAACTTTCGCTGATACTTCCAGAGTTAATCCTATCGAATCGAAAGTTTCGTCTTCAATATCAAATCCCAGTTTTGACGCAAATCGGCAGGCGCGGTAAGGGCGCAGTCCGTCTTCGGAAAATCTGTCTACGGGTTTGCCGATGGTTCGGATTACACGCTTGTTTATATCTTCGATGCCGCCGCAGAAATCAACAACTTCACTGGTTCGGTAGTTATAGGCAAGACCGTTCATGGTAAAATCCCGGCGCGAGATATCAACTTCAAGAGAATCAGAAAAAATCACCTCATTCGGATGTCTTCCGTCATCATACTTCCCGTCGTTTCTGTATGTAGTAACTTCAAAGACTTCACCGTCAACAATTACGCTGACAGTTCCGTGTTTTATTCCTGTCGGAACCGCGTGGCGGAATATTTTCATCAGCTCATCGGGACGTGCGTTTGTAGCGAAATCATAATCTTCTGCCGGTGAACCCATTATAAGATCGCGGACAGCACCGCCGACCATAAAGCATTCATTTCCGTTTTTTTCCAAAGTCGAGTAAATCTTTTCTATCCCGCGAATATATTTATCGGGGATGGAAAGGGGAATAATTTTTGTCATATTACCTTGTTATTTCTGATTGCTGAGAGGGTCGAGCATACACTTCGGCGCTTTTACGCCCTTCATGATTATATTGCGTATCAACTTTATAAGAATCATAAGCCGATACGGAAAAATAATACAATACGTTGTTTTTCATTTCGGGATATTCAAGCATTCCGCGCACGTATCTTCCCCGGTTTTCCTCAATGAGATTATTGTCAATTTTAACGGTAACGTAATTCGAATTTGAAAAATTCGCCACACGCTTTCCTCCGGCATATCTGAGAATACCCTCAGATTCGCCGTTTTTAATTCCGTAGTAAATATTGTAACCGGCTATATCGTGGTCAACATTTTTCTTCCACCGGATTATCACATAATTATCGCCTGTCTCGACAACTTCAAGAAAAAGCGGAGACGACGGCGGCGAATCAAGTTCGTAATCAATTTCAGCCGATTTAAAAACCGGAGACTCTTCACCTTCAGGAGTTGCAATCAGTTTTGCCCGCCATTGAAAAAACTTTCCGCGAAGATAACCGTCTTCGGTTCTCGTAAGATAAATATTTCTTTGATCATTATCGATCTTGAACCATTTCGGTTCAGAATCCTCCGCGTCAAAATATTTATCAGACATTCGTATTTCACATCTGAGGAATGTCTTCGGAGGTAAAATTCCGTCCCATTTGAAATTTTTAATCATTGTGCCGGTAAATTCAAACTGGTAGACTTTACTTGATATGATACCTTCCCTGTTCACAGGTGTACGCCCGATAAGCTTAACATCACGGTAATTTTTGCTCGCGATATCAGTCTGACTTCTTGCGTCTTCATATGAAAGATAATTGATCCTGAATTCATCCAATAGTCCCGAAAACCCCTTTCCGATTCTTGCAATCGGTGCGTCTCCGTCTGCAAAAGAAGGAATCATTACGTCAGAAGACGGAACTCCCTTCTCGGTCATAAACCTGTAATCATATTCATTTTCACCGATAAGATGCGAAAGCTTTCCGGTCAGCCTGTCGAAAGAAAGAAAATAATGATGCCATTTTCCGACCTTTATATTCGGTCCCTTAGTGAGAGCTGTGTCTATTCTCCGTCCCTGCGAATCACTGAATACTTTATAGAAATAAGCGGTTATTCTGCCTTTCTCAAGCCTGATTTCAATTCCGTTTTTAATACCCGTGTTCAACCCTACGCGCGAAAAGATAACAGCATCTTTTAAACTGGCTGGATTAATTCTGAATTCAATCGAAAATGAGCCCAGATCTTCGGAATTGGCAAGCCATAGACCTTTTGACGAAACTATATCAACACGGTCATCCTTTCTTGAAAAAAAAGCAGAGCCTCCGCCGAGAGAACCTTTCCCTTTCACATGATTAAAAACTGTATTCTTAACCCTGTATCTGCGTGTATCATCCAGATGAAATTTGTCATTATTAAAAGATATAACCAAATCCGACAAACCGGAAGTGGCGCTTTCTTTATATGAGAGATCAGATATTCGGTATTCGGTTTGTCCGTGAACGTCTTTCTTTTTATCAATGTTGAAAAAAGAAGATCCTTCGGCACTGAAACGCAAGGTTCCGCCGGAACGTATATCCGACGCGGCAATAATCAGCGCCGAAAATATAAACACGAATCCGAATATTTTTTTCAAACTCAGCACTCCTCTTTTTCAAGAGCCGAAATCTTATCGACCCTGCGCTGATGCCTTCCGCCGTCATACGGTGAATCAAGCCATCTCTTTACAATGGCAAGAGAAAGATCATCGCCGGTTATGCGTGCGCCAAGTACCAGAACATTAGAATCATTGTGACGGCGCGTCATTTCTGCCATAAATTCATTGAAGCATAAAGAAGCGCGTATTCCTTTTACCTTATTTGCCGTGATCGACGCGCCTATTCCGCTTCCGCAGATTGCGATTCCTTTATCAGCCTTTCCGTCACGTACTGCACGGGCGGCTTTCGGAATAAAATCCGGATAATCTGCTGACTCCTCGGAAAAACAACCAAAGTCCTCAAAATTAATATCGGCAAAAGTTTTTTTAATAAGTTCTTTTAATTTAAACCCTGCGTGATCCGATGCTATTGCAATTTTCATAAAACCTCCGTCTAAAATAATGCGTTTCCAGGTGTGCGCGGAAACGGAATAACATCACGGATATTCTGCATACCCGTAATAAAAAGCATTGCCCGCTCAAAACCTAGACCGAATCCGGCGTGCGGAACTGATCCGAATCTGCGCGTATCCAGATACCACCAGTAATCAGCAGGGTCAAGATTCATTTCATTCATTCTTTTTTCAAGAATATCAAGCCTGTACTCTCTCTCACTTCCGCCGATAATTTCACCGACACCGGCTACAAGAACATCCATTGCCCTGACGGTCTTCTGATCATCATTGAGTCGCATGTAAAAAGCTTTTATTTCCTTAGGATAATCGGTAACGATAACCGGCACGGAAAACTTCTTCTCTGTAAGATATCTCTCGTGCTCACTCTGAAGATCTATTCCCCATTTAACCGGATAATCAAAAGATTCACCGGAAGTCTCAAGTATTTTTACCGCATCTGTATAACTCAGCCGTTCGAATGATGATGAAGCGATTTTTTCGAGGCGGTTGACAACTCCCTTCTGTACAAAATCATCAAAAAACTTCATCTCGTCCGGATTGTTATCCAAAACGTATTTGAAAATATACTTCAGAAAATCTTCTGCCAAATCGGCATTATCTTCAAGTGTTGAAAATGCTGATTCAGGTTCAATCATCCAGAATTCGGCAAGATGACGCGACGTGTTGGAATTTTCCGCCCTGAATGTCGGACCGAATGTATATATTTTTCCGAGAGCAGTGGCAAAGAGTTCTCCTTCCAGCTGACCGCTCACCGTCAGATGTGATTCCCTTCCGAAAAAATCATTTTCATAATTAATTTTTCCGTCTTTTAGCGGAGGATTTTTCATGTCAAGTGTCGTGATGCGGAACATCTCGCCTGCGCCTTCACAATCACTTGCGGTAATTATCGGCGTATGAATCCAATAAAAATCATTCTGCTGAAAAAATGAGTGAATGGCCGCTGCAAGCGAATTTCTGACACGGAAAACAGCACCGAAAGTATTAGTTCTCGGGCGCAGATGCGCGATCTCACGAAGAAATTCAAAAGAGTGACGTTTCTTCTGAAGCGGATATGTATCAGCCGGAGCATCCCCCAGTATTTCAATTGATGAAACCTTAACTTCATAAACCTGTCCGGCTGCCGGAGATTTGACAAGAGAGCCGAAAGCTGATACAGAACTTCCCGTTCCGCATTTTAAAAAATCGGCATAGCCTTCAGCATTTTCTTCAACGACTAACTGAATGTTCTTCTGAGATGAACCGTCGTTTACTTCCGCAAAGCAAATTCCCTTACCTTCTCTTTTTGTTCTTATCCAGCCGCACACTCTTAACTGATTTATTTCTTCTTTTGAGTTCAACAGGTTTTTTACCGGAATTCTTTTCATTTTTCTGTCCTAATTCTTTAGTTAATTCATCAGCAATCATTTTTTCAAGCGCAGAATTCAGTGTTTCTACATCCTTGTATTTTTCCGGTTTAACCGGCGCAAGAAATTTTATGGTCATCTTCTTTCCGCAGAAAAATCTTGGAAGCATTTTTTCTCTCGGCCATATTTCCGAACTCCCTTTTATGACGGCAGGAATAACAGGCTTGGAAATGTTTTTAGATAAATAAGCCGCCCCTGTCTTGAATTTTTCCAAAACTCCGTCTGAACTTCTTGTCCCTTCAGGAAAAATCAGAAGAGATGCGCCTCCTCTGAGTATATCGGCTCCGGCTTTCATTGCAGGAATAATATCACCGCCTCTATCGACAAAGAGTCCGTTTGATCCCGGAAAAAGATATCTGATAAACCGCAATTCCTTTTTACTTATGACCCAGACCCTGCGTCTTATATTCTTCGGCATGAGAGAAAGCATCACAAGGCTGTCAAGATTTGATGAATGATTCGCAACTATAATGCTGTTTTCAAAATCTGCCTCATTGAAACCTGACAATTCGGCTTTCCAGAATATCCTCGCAATTTTCTTTATCTTCCAGAAAGCGAATGATACGACAGGATTCGGAAACATCTTAGCCTTATGCTTTATCGGTGTTTTCAGAATTTTTTCATCTATGCTCACGGAAGATCCTTCAGGAAACGAAGCGATCATTTTTATCAGATTTTCAGCAGTATCCGCCGTTCTTATTTTATCAGCATTCACACGGATTCCGAATTTTTCTTCACAGAAAGAAGCAAAATCAATTACACCAAGAGAATCAAGACCAAGATCAGAAAGAGTATCATTCGATTTTATTTCTTTAAGCTTCTGCCTCTTTTTTAGAACTTCAGCAACAAGTTCTTCCTTCGTATTTTCAGGCACAAAAAGAAGCTTTGTTTCAACTGTATCATTTTCGGAAGTCATAAACTTTCCGCTTTCAACAAGACGGATAACCTCATGCACAAGAATCTTACGTGTTGTGTTTTTCGGCAGCGGATCAAAAGAAAGTGAGAAGTTTGAAATAATTTTATACGAAGGAAGTCCCTTGCTAAGAGATGCAATTTCTTTTTTAATTAATGCAAAACTGTCAGCATTTTTTTTACGCGGAACAATTGCGGCGCATACAGTTTCTCTGCCGGCTATTCTTCTTCCGAAAACGCATATTTCTTCTATCATCGACGAGCGCTTATAATGTGCCTCAAGTTCCACCGGATAGACATTTTTGCCGGAATCAAGAACAATTGTACTTTTTGATCTTCCTGTAATAAAGAGATAACCGTCTTTATCTATTTTTCCGATATCTCCGGTATTATAATAACCTTCAGAATCAAAACACTCTTTATTAGCTTTATCATTTTTGTAATAGCCGTTCATGACGGAAATTCCTTTCAGCCATATTTCTCCGATTCCTTCTTTATTCTGATTTTTGAGCTTTGGAATATTTCCATTCATAACAGGCCCGACCGAACCTTCCTTGTTTTTCTTCGGATGAGAAATAGCGATAGGTCCGTTTGTTTCAGTAAGACCGTACCCTTCAACAATCTGAAGCCCGATTCTCTTGTAGTAACGGAAATATTTTTTCTTCAGAGGCGCACCGCCGCTTATGAAATATTTCATTTTTTTCCCGAAAACCTTTCTTATCGGACGGAAAACTATTTTCGGAATAAAACCAAGTCCTATATATTTAAATAAAGGCTGAAAAGTCAGAAAGAACAACAGAAGAGCGTGCTTGAATTTTGAAGCTTCACGCGCCTTGTTAATGATCGTATCCATGAATATTTCCCAGAGCTGAGGTGCAGCCGGAAAAATTGTAAATTCGTGCTCACCGAGAGTTTTTATTATATCAACACCTTTTAAAGAGCGTAGAAAGTAAAATGAAGCCCCGACGTTGAACGGACCACCGAAATTTGCCATAAAAGCATAGGAATGGAAAAGAGGAAGAATGCAGAGAAACTTATCCTCTTCATTTATGCCAAGATAATTCAGGCAGGAAATTGAACTTCTGAAAATATTTCCATGAGATAAAACAACAATCTTCGGCTCCCCCGTTGTGCCCGATGTAAAGGAATAAGTAGCAGGGTCATCCGGAGTTATCTGAATATCTGAAATATACTGCTTTTTTTCGATATTTTTATCCAGTGATATTTCAAATAATGGAAATCCTCGGAGTTTTTTCTTATATGCCGGAGAAATAAAAGATGCTTTCGCTTTAACAGTTTTTGTCATGCGGAGATAGTCCTTCTCCGAAAGATTAGTATCCAACGGAAGAGCAACGCACCCGCAAAGAGTTATTGCCATGTAGGTTATCACCCATTCGGCAGAATTTTCTGCCAAAATCGCGACAACATCACCCTTTGCTAATTTCTTCTTACGCAAAAATGCCGCTCTGCGTAACGCGAGATTATACGCTTCACCGTATGTTATTGTTTCATCGAAAAGAATTTTATTAGAAAATTTCAGCGATCTTGCTCTGAAGAATTCATTGAGGTTATTAAAATATTCCATTTTCGCCCCCGTTTGATTATTGTAAAAAGACCGGCAAATTTTTCAACAATTTAAAAAAACCAGGGTCTTTGCGCTTGACAATTTTATTGTAGAAATAGCCTCTAATATGATTTTAAATTATTGGAGCATTTTAAGCCATAATGCCGTTTGACAGAATTGTCCTGTTTAAAGACATCTTCTCGATACCCTTCTTTTCTGAATTAAAACAGCTCCATGAGTCATTTCTTTACGACCGCAAAAAAGCCCCGTTGCATATTTCAAGAATTGCGGAAATTCTCTGCAGTGAATCCAGTTTGACCGTCATTAACCTTCTGACCAAAAGCGAAAATGCTTTTTCACTTCTTTGCGAGAAGGGAGAAGATATACCTATTGAAATCCGCCTTGTTGCTGAAAATGACATTAAAATCATACTGTCATTACTTAAAAATAATCCGGTCAATATCGAGCCCGCAGATAAAGAGAAAACCCTTCACCCTCTTTTTAACCTGCGTTTTCCGAGAGTTGAAGCAGACGAAAAAGAAATTCTTGACCACCTCGAAAAAATCTGGAGAAATCGCGGCTGTGGAATATTTTCTGAAAGTCATTTTTTCAAATGGAACGGAACGGAAGTTCTTCCTATTTATTCTTTCGACAAAATAACTTTCTCAGACCTTGCGGGATACGACGATTATAAAAATATCATAATAGAAAATACCGGAATTCTTTTATCCGGAAATCCCGCAAACAACATTCTTCTTGCGGGCAGCCGCGGATGCGGAAAATCTTCAATGATAAAAGCTGCTGCAAATCATTTTGCAAAAGACGGATTAAAATTGATTGAAGTTTCCAAAAAAAACATCCTCGGAATTGAAAAACTATTCAATAAACTAGCGGACCGCGGACTTAAATTCATTTTATTCATTGATGATATTTCTTTCGATGAAAATGAACATTCATTCACGGAGTTCAAATCGGTTCTCGAAGGATGCGCTTCCGAAAAACCTGCAAATACCGCAATATATGCAACATCAAACAGACGTCATATGGTAAGCGAAAAAGCCCTTACCGGCACATACGACATCTTCGATCAGGATACAGATAATGAAAAAATTTCTCTATCCGACAGATTCGGCATTACTCTTCTTTTCCTTCCTCCGGATCAGAATGAATTTCTTTCAATTGCAGAAAGAATTGCCGAAAAACACGGAATTTCTTTCGATGAAGAAATGAAACGCTCTGCAGTTCAATGGGCTCTTGAACAGAAAGGCAGAAGCGGAAGAAGCGCAAATCAGTTCATAACTCACATAAAAGGCAAAATCAAACTCACTTCGGAGGATAAAAAATGACAAGAATTTTTAAATTCGGGGGAGCTTCAGTAAAAGACGCCGAAGCCGTAAAAAACGTTGTTCAAATATTAAAACTTTTTCCGAAAGACAATATCGCAATTGTCGTGTCCGCAATGGGCAAAACGACAAACGCCCTTGAAGCACTTCTTAATTCATATATGGACTCTAAAAAAGAAAAAGATTCACTGATAGAGGAAATGAGAAACTTTCATTACGGTATAATGGATGGACTTTTCGCGAACAGAAACCATGAAGCTTACAAAAAAGTAGATCATGTTTTCCATGAATTAAATGAATCTTTATCGGTTAAACCTTCAGAAAATTATGATTATGAATACGACCAGATTGTCTGCCTTGGAGAAGTCATTTCGACAATTATCGTCAGCGAATTCATGAACCATGCAGGTGTCGAAAACCAGTGGGTCGATGCAAGAAATATCATCAAAACCGATAACACTTACCGCGACGCTAAAATATTATGGAATCAGACAACTCTAAACTGTTCTTCTGAAATTAATTTTTCTAAGTGTAAAATATATCTAACTCAGGGCTTTATAGGTTCGACTCTTGAGAATCTTTCAACAACTCTCGGAAGAGAAGGATCAGATTATTCGGCGGCTATTATCGCATACTGTCTTGATGCCGACGAGGTCACTATATGGAAAGATGTACCGGGAGTACTTAATGCAGATCCTAAGTATTTCGCCAAGACGGTTAAGATTGATCTTTTAACATATTATGACGCCATAGAGCTTGCTTATTACGGCGCGAGCGTCATTCACCCGAAGACGATCAAGCCTCTTCAAAACAAAAACATACCTCTCTTCGTAAAATCATTCGTCAATCCTTCCGCAGAAGGAACTACGGTTAAAGACTGTACAGTTAAAAATCCGATTCCGTCATTCATATTTAAGGTAAATCAAACTTTGATTACCATTTCACCAAAAGACTTTTCTTTCATAGTTGAAGAAAATCTTCGTGATATATTTCAGATTTTTTCGGATCTACGCGTAAAAGTTAATGTAATGCAGAATACCGCTCTCAGCTTTTCAGTAAGCATAGATCACGATGAAAGAAAGCTCGCTAAAATTATCGATACACTTGAATCAAAATTTACAGTAAAATACAATACCGGGCTAGAACTGATAACAATACGTCATTACGATCAGGAAACGATAGAAAGAGTATCGCAAAACAAAGAAATAATTCTTGAAGAAAAAAGCCGTCATACCGTTCAGCTCGTTGCAAGAAAGGTATAATCATTGTTTTCAAATATTCTTGACACACGCGTACGGCATATTAGAATTTCCGTGGAAGGTGACAAATGACCGAAGTTAAAGAAATTATAGAAGACGAAAATAAAATAAATACCGTCATTGCCGAGGATATCGAATTCAAGGGAAGACTGGTTTTCAAAAACTCCCTTAAGATAAAAGGCAATTTTTCCGGAAAAATTGAATCAGACGGTCACCTTATAATCGGGCAGGAAGCAAGCGTAAGTGCTGACGTTAAAGTAAGTTCAATAGCTATCAACGGCAAATTAAACGGAAAAGTCAAAGCAGACAGACTTGTTGAGCTTTACAAGAAAAGCGAGACTCACGGGGATATCGTAACACCTGAAATTTTTATTGAAAAAGGCGCGGTATTCAACGGAAGCTGCATCACACAATCAGAAAACTAATTTATAACTGCGCGTATTTTACGCGCAATGAATCCAATAGGGAAACCGGATCTACAACAAATACCCTTTTGCCTGCTATAACCTCAGCAAATCCCAATTCATTATTATAACGCGGAACTACATGCAGATGAAGATGCTTGATGCTCGCACCTGAATTTTCACCGATATTATATCCGATATTAAATCCCGAAGGACCCAGTTCTTCCGTGAGAATTCTAACAGAAGCCGAGCTAAGTCTGTGAATATCGGCCGCTTCTTCATCAGAAAGATCACATATCGACTCGATATGCCTTAAAGGATAAATCATGATGTGTCCTGAATTATACGGATAGAGGTTCATGGAAACAGCTGATAAACGGCTTCGATATATTTCAAGATCAGTAGAATCCGATGATTTATCGATCAGTGAACAGAGGATACATCCCGATTTCTTTTTTTTTATATAATCCAGTTTATTGAAATTAAAAAAATGACCTTCTATCATAGAATTCCTGCAGCAATTAAAACCCTTATAACAACATTGGCCATTACACCTGCAAGAATATCATCCATAAATATTCCCATTCCGCCTTTTAGCTTCTGAATTTTATTTATCGGGAAAGGCTTTATTATGTCAAAAATTCTAAAAAGAACAAGCGCAGCGAGCGCAGCTTTGAGCGAATACGGAATGAACAACACTGAAACAAAATAACCGAATATTTCATCAAGAACTACAACCTGCGGATCTTTGGACTTTAAATCCTTCTCCGCAAAATCTCCGAGTCTAATTGAAGGATAAATCAAAACAAAACAGATTACAGCGTTTATCCAATAAGCCTGTCCCGGAAAAAAATAATTCTCTGCATAAAATAAAACAAAGCCTACAATTGAACCGAAAGTTCCCGGAGCGCATGGAGAATAACCGGAAAAAAAACCGCTGTAAAAAAATCTAGCAATAGTCTTCATTTATCTTTTCCTTTATAAGGCGGAAGAAGAACACGCCAGTTGAAAACAAGATAACGAATCCCTGACCAGGCAGTCAGAATTGTAACTACAAGCATCAGCCAATATGGTCCTGCTATGAGCCACTTGTCATGCATATCAGAAACTGTGACAGACCAAGCCGGTACCAGAGACAAATAGTGTCCTTTCATTATTTCTTCAGGTATAGTCATGTTGGCTCCGCGGACTATAAAAATCATAATGATGACCAGTATCGAAATCATCTGAAAAGCCGTCTTGATTTTACCAAAACGCGAAGTTCTTATAGACATCCCCTTCTTTACGGCAACGTAGCGCATAACAGTCACAAGCGCATCGCGTCCGATTATAACAATTATCATCCACAAAGGAATCAGATAATCTATCAGAAGAAACGCTACTAAAGTTGAAATAACCAGAACTTTATCTGCAAGCGGATCAAGAAATTTACCCAATTCGGATTCCTGCTTTAGTTTACGAGCGCTCCAGCCGTCAAAAAAATCAGTGAGCGAAGCAATGCTGAAAACTATCAGCGCCGCAAACTTCATAGATCTTTCAGGCTGAAAAATCAGATATAGAAATAACGGCATTAGAAATATTCTAAGAAGAGAAATAAGATTAGGAATCATAATATTCACCAATTAAATCGTACTCGGTAGAATCAGTTATAACAGCTTCACAGAAGTCGTTAATTTTTACTTTATTTTTTTCATCAGTTAAGTAAAAAACTCCGTCTACTTCCGGCGCATCATATTCTGTTCTTCCGGCATAATGGAATTCATCCAATTTTTCTTCTACAAGAATTTTTACCTTCTGACCCACCATTTTTAAAAGCGAGCCGCGCGATATTTCCTGTTGAAGCTTCATCAATTTCTCGAAACGGCGTTTCTTAGTCTTTGAGGGATTGTCTGCCAATTCCGCGGCAGGGGTATTTTCCTCCGGCGAAAACATAAAAGCACCCGCTTTATCAATGCGGGCTTTTTTCATAAAATCCAAGAGTTCATTAAAATCATCATCCGCTTCACCCGGATAACCTACCATAAATGTTGAACGAATTTTGATTCCGTTTACTTCAGATCTTAGACGGCCGATAAGATCAAGATACTTTTCAGAACTTCCCTTGCGGTTCATTGAACGCAAAATTTTCTCCGAAGCATGCTGAAAAGGTATATCGATATACTTTACGACTTTTTCATTTGAAGCAATAAGTTTAATTATTTTATCCGACAAATGATCCGGATGAATATACATGAGACGTATCCATTCAACCGTTTTAATCCCGGAAATTTTATCAACTATCGAACAAAGATCGGATGATCCGAAAGAATATGAAGCTATATCCTGTGCGACAATGATAAGTTCTTTTGCTCCGCGTGATGCGGCTTCCATTGCATCGGAATAAATACTATCCGGAGAAAAGGACAAATGGTCTCCGCGAATTATCGGAATCGCGCAGAAACTGCATCTGTTAGAACAGCCTTCTGCGATTTTAATATATTCATACGGCAATCCTAATTCAAGAGGAATGCGTTTTTCTGTTTGTATAAATTTTTCTGTTATTGCAAATAGACTCTTAACTGCCGGAATAAATCCGTCATCATACAATCCGTAAACAAGATCAATTTCCGGGATATCAGCAAGAATATCTTTTTTATATCGTTCAGAAAGACAGCCGAGAACAGCAATTTTAGCACCTGAGAGTTTTAACTCAAGTGAATCGAGTATAACGGCGATGGACTCTTCTTTCGCTGACTGAATGAATCCGCATGTGTTTATAACGACAAAATCGGAAGACTCTATGTCTTCCGATTGTACAAACCCGTTCTCAATCAAAGCGGCGTTAAGTCTTTCAGAATCAACCTGATTCTTAGAACAGCCTAGTGAAATTATGTGATATGTCAGGCTCACTTCCAATCTTTAATTGAAATGGTATATTTATTCGGATTAGCAGGATCTTTTTCCCACTTTATTGTCTTTGAGGCAACTGTTCCTTTTCCGCCAAAAACAAAATCCTTATCATTAATCTTAACCTTCACGCCGCCTGCATTTCCGATTTTAACCTGAATGGCATTTGAAGCTTCCCATCTCTCTTTTCTGCCCTGACGAACAAGACCGGAAATTCTCTGCTGTCCGTCAAGATAGAGTTCAAGATATGTATTCTCAAGGAATTCTGCATCAAATGTTATTTTGAGATTGCGGTCATCCTGAGCAGTAACCTGAGGCGAATCAGATTCAGAAGCATTTGACTGATCTACAGAAGAATCTGCAGCACCTGAAAGCTCTATCAGGAATTTCCCTCTGTTTCCGGCTAATGCCTTCAACGTAATGGCAACATCTCTGTTCGCTCCGGGAAAAACAATTTTTGAAGGCTGATCAAGATTCAGAGTATAATTTGTTTTTTCAGGATGAGTCTGAATATCAACTGAATTAGCATTTATCTGTTTCACAAGAAAATAACACTCTTTTGAACCTACAATAAACTGAACTGCTTCATCTTTAGAAGCAAGAATCATTCCCTTGTCATTCGAAAGTTTGAGAGCCAGAAGATTTTCAAAATCCGCAGTTTTCCCTTTTGATGTGTATTCACTCTTTAAATCATCAATGGATCCTTCCGCAGAAGTATCCACACCGTTTGAAATAAATCTAAACAAAAGGAAAAAAAGAAAAATCGCAAGTACGCAACCGACAACGACAAAAATTCCCCTTTTCGCTCCGCCAAGAGAAGGCACACCGAAATTAATAGAAGTCATCTTGCCGGTAGGCTTTGTAAGTTCTTCAAGAGGAGTTACGCTCTCTCCTATTTTAAATCCTTTATATGCCTGAACCATAGACTCGGAATCAAGTCTAAGATAATCTGCATAATTTCTCAAAAAACCCATCGCATAGGTTTCACTTGGAAAATAATCGAAATCCTCATTTTCCAAAGCTTCGAGATATGTAGGCGCGATATTCGTATCCTTGGTAACATCGGAAAGACTCAGCTTCCGTGCTTCGCGCGTTGATTTTAGCTTTTCACCTATACTATCCACTTTCTACTCCTCCGACAGCATAGGGTTCTTTATCACCCTTGCATTCGCCGGTTTATCCATTTTGAAAATTCCCTTTGGAAAATCTTTTCCTGTATCAATCTTTGAAAAACGTATTTTAACTGTTTTTCCGGCCGAAGTGACACCTTCAGCTCTGGTAATTAGATAATTTTCATCGATCCAGATATTCATTGTCTTAAAACCGCTTCGGCTCTCTTTCTGCTGAAGATGGATCATATAATATTTCTTACCGTCTTTATCTGTAAAAGGCTGTTCTTTCTGGGCAAACTTATAATGATATTTTTTAAATAGTCTCTGAAGACCAGTCCTTGAATTTGACGAAAAAATACCGCTTTCGTCATCCTTCAAATCCTGTTCTGCAACAACATTTAAACTCGGAATATAAAGCCACATAACACGTCCGTCAGAAACAAGCTTCTGTCCGGCAGGGCTGAAAAAATCAACCAAGAGATAATTAGGAAATTTTGTTTTTATAGTTCCGCTTCGAACGGTTTTTTTACCGCCCTTTTCGCTTTCTATAACGAAATCCGCACTCATTCCTTCAAATGAAGCATACTTCTTCTTAACTTCATCGACAACATCACTTACTGTCGTGAACGTAAACTTTGCGGAAAGAAACGCAGGAAGCAGAAGCAAAAGGAGCGTGATAGTATTTTTTTTTGTATTCATAAAAAACCAGAATTTTTCTTTTTAGCAATTGCATAATTTGAAGCAAAAAAGTCAATCACAAACAAAAGATTTTTTTCATCACCTGATAAACAAGTAGACAAATAAAGACTCCGGACAAGAATGTATCCAACAAACTTCGGGTGACTTATGAAAAAAACCTCATTGATCTCTTTTCAGGCTAAAATCGATTCTTTTCATAATGAAAAAATTGAAGCAGAAACTCACGAAAACCACCCGGCAAACCTTGAAACAGGAAGAATATATTTTTCTATAGGATCTTCTGAAATCAAAACCACCTTACTAAGAAAAACACCTCATTATTCAGCATGAAATCTTTTTAAAATGGGATCACCTTCCGGAAAGTTATCCCATTCTGCATAATAACCGTTAAATAGACTTCCCGGGTTAACTAGCCGAATTCCGCCATGCATATAATGAACCTGTTCATGAGTGTGTCCGAAAAAAACAACATCCGCATTCATAGATTTTGCTCTCAACCGAAGATGATCAAGCCCGCTTTTAACGGAATAGCCTTCTCCATGAGTTATAAAGATATTTATATTTGATATAGATAAACTTATTTCGTTATCAGCGTACACGTTATCGGTATTTCCGCGTACGGCATAAAGTTTTCCTGAAAAATCAGAAGGGATATCGGAAAAGCCGTCCCCGCAGAATATCAGAATATCCGGCGAGGATTCGGCAATTATCAGCTCAAAAGTCTTTTTGTTTCCATGTGAATCCGAAGCAATAACTACTTTCATTGAGGCAGAATGCTGTTATTCAGCTTCTTCAATTTGAGGCATGTCTGAATCATCAGCTTCACCTTCATCGGTCTCAGGAACATCAGGAGCATCCTGTTTTTCGGTATATTTATCCATCTGACCGATTATACCGCTTGCGAGGTCATCTGAACCGTTAAGAATCCATTTGCCGTCTTTTTCAGAAACTGAAATCTCAACATCTGTCTCAACTCTTGCATGCTTTTTATCTGCAACCGATTTGGTTATAAAATCCGCCATAAGTTTGGCAACCAATGCATCCTTTTCTTTCTCCGACTTGACATTTTCAACAGCCGCCTGAACTTTCTCTGAAGAAAATTCAGTTTCCATAGCAAGCATAAATCTAGGCATGTCAGGAGCTGATATTTTCGTTTTAACAACAACATCCCCATTTTCCGAGACGCTTGATGATATAATCTTATAAGTGATCTGACCAGTGATTATTCTCATCACAGGCACAAACGCCGCATATTGATCCTCAACATCAAAACCGCCCTCAATAAATCCGCCGGCTTTAAGGAAATCACCCTTTTTTACACTTTCTAAAAAACTTATAACGGCCTTTTCCGCAGCTTTTTTATCAGGCTTTGCACTCAATGCAACTGAAGCAAAAATACAAAGAACGGCTACAAATAATTTCTTCATAAAATCTCCTATGATTATTCGAAACGTCTGTTTATGAACTACTATCCGTTTTATTTCAAGAACTAAATTATAATTATAAAACACAAAAAATCCGCTTACGCGGATTTTTCATTATATGCCGATTATTGCATAATTTATTTTTTCGCAGGAACTTCTTCAGGTTTGGTATTCAAAAGCATCAATCTCGCGGTAGCATAATCTGAATGCAGAGTATTTGTATGCTGAACTTTCACCTTTTCATAATACTCTTTCGCCTTCGCCAAATCACCCTTTTTTTGGTACATTCTTCCTATATCATACAGATTACGGGCATTGAATTTTCCGTTTGGATATTTCTTCTCAATCGAAAGATAATTTTCAAGAGCCTTATCAATATTACCTGAATTTTCATAAGATACACCTATTGAAAAAAGCGCAAGAGGAGCGAGTTCTGATTCAGGATTTTCTTTTATAAAAAGCTCAAAATACTTAATAGCTTCTTCGTTCTTTTCCGCCTCAAGATAATAACCGCCTGCAAGATAATAACCATCGCGGGCAATATAGCCGAATTTGCTTTTTTCCTTCAACTTCACAATTTTAACTGCAGTATCGGCCTTAAGCTCATTTATCTTAGAATTCAATAGATCATAGTTTTCCATAGTGCGCGGGATATCTTCAGATATCTTTCTCACAGAATCATCAAAATCATCGGAAATCTTTGCATACTCCGCAAGAGAATCATCCACAGACTTCTGATACAATACGGCACCAACTACCGCAGCAGCGCAAAGAAGAACAATAGTACATACAACAGCGATAGCGGCTTTTTTATGTTTCTTGATCGAATCTTTAATACGCATCAGAAATTTTTCAATTGCGTCTCTTTTTATTTCGAGTTTATTAATCATTTTTTAACTCCGTTAGTTTGCTTTTTCCATCTTATTTTTCAAAAGATCGGCAATACTGGCAGTATTTGAAGTGCTGCCGCCCATAACTTTTGAAAGCTCTTCTTTTTCGGACATAATGTCAAAACCCTTGATGCTGAGAGAAATTTTCTTTTTATCTACATCAACATCAAGAACAACCGCATTAACGGAATCTCCAATCTTAAAAACAGAATTTACATCTTCTATTTTATTGCGGGAAAGTTCCGAAAGATGAACAAGTCCTTCAACTTTATCATCAAGTTTTACGAATACACCGAATGAAGTGATGCTTGATACCGTTCCGCTTACCTTTGAACGCGGCGGGAATTTTTCTTTAACATCTTCCCATGGCGAACGGGTAAGCTGTTTGATACCGCATGAAATCTTCATTTCATCGGAATTTGCAGACAGAATTTTAACCTTTAGAGAATCACCCGGTTTAAAGCTTGAAGAAAGATCAACTTTTTCATCATCCCATGAAATATCGGAAACATGAACAAGTGCGTCAATATCGTTTGCAAGATTCACAAAAAGACCGAAAGGAGCGATACGCGCAACCTTTGAATCAACAACAGAACCTACACGATTCTTCGAAAGATAATCAACAAACGGATTCACTTCCGCCTGTTTGATGCTCAAAGAAATACGGCGCTCTGCCTTGTTAATATCAGTTATTACCGCATCGACCACATCATCTTTCTTATAAAGTTCTTTAGGGTTAACAATTTTCTTTATCCACGAAATCTCACCGGAGCTGACAAGACCCTCGATACCGTTTTCGATCTCGGCGAATATTCCAAAACTGGTCACAGTTGTTACTGTTCCCTTAACTTTATCTCCGGTTCTGTATTTCTTATCAATCGTCTCCCAAGGATCAGCTGTCATCTGCTTGATTCCAAGTGCGATTTTTCTGTTTTCAAGATCCATTGAAAGAATCTTAAACTCACCCTTGTCACCGATTTTCAGTATGTTCTTTCTTTTAACTCCCTTGCTCCATGAAAGGTCATTATTATGGAGAAGAGCCTCATATCCGTTTATGCTTACGAAAGTTCCGAAGTCGGCAAAACTTACAACAGTACCGGAGACAACATCTCCTTCCTTGTACTTTGAAGAAATTTCAGCCCATGCTTTCTCTTTTATTTCGTCAACTACCATCTTGCGTGAAAGAATTACATTTTTCTTTTTGAGATCAATTTGAATAACCTTAAAATCATAAGAACGGCTGAAAGAATCATCTTCCTTAATTCTTATATCTCCGGCTTCTTTGATAGGAAGAAATCCGGTCACACCGTCAAACTCAACGACTGCGCCGTTCGGAAGTTTCTTTATTAGTTTTCCTGATACTCTTTCGTTTCCGGCAGAAGCCCAGGTTTCAAAATTTTTCCATTTTTCAATCTGAACGACAGCTCTCTTTGAAAGCTGATACATTCCTTCGCTGAGTCTCGAAGATTTAATCAAAACATCGTGCTTTTCACCTTGCTCGGGAGCTTTATCGAACTCATTCAAAAAGACTTTTCCTTCTACTTTTCCGCCTATATTAAGATAGGCGAACTTAGAATCAACTGAAACAACTTCTCCCTGAACAATCTTACCCTGCTCGATTGACGGCGAGGAATTCAATAGCTCTTCCATTGTCATACTGTCATCGAACCGTTTATTAGCCTCTGTCATAAAATCACCTTAGATACCTTTAGCATTATCTTTTATAATCTGAACAATCTTTTCAAGAACTTCGTCTTTTGTCAAAAAGGAAGTATCAACATAAACCGCATCATCAGCCTGCTTGAGAGCCCCGAAACCGCGGGAGCGATCCTGATCATCGCGTATGATTATCTGATTTTTTATATCATTTACGTCAACAGTTTTTCCCATAGAGGCATATTCTTTAACCCTGCGGTCAGCTCTGACATCTGCAGAGGCATCAATATAAAGCTTAACATCAGCGTCAGGAAAAACTACTGTTCCGATATCCCTTCCGTCCATTATAACCGATTCTTCCTCAGCCCATTTACGAAGAAGAGAATTTACAAATTCGCGTATCCGGCGGTTATCCGAGATCTTGCTGATATTCTTTACAACTGTCTCGCTTCTGATATCATTACTAACGTCTCTCTCATTTAGATAAGTATAAGTTGTACCGTCTTCCGCGAATTTCTGCGATATTGAGAAAGAACCACCGAGAAGAGAATCATCGCATGAATCAAACGAACCGCCGCTTTTTTCCAGAAAGAAAAGGGTTATCGTTCGGTAAATTGCGCCTGAATCGATATATTTGATACCAAGCCGACGCGCGGCAAGCTTTGAAATACTGCTTTTTCCCGAACCTGCAGGTCCGTCAACAGCAACCTTATATGTTTTTTTCATGCTTCCATAAAGGGAAATAAGCTTAAAAAAAACAATAAAAAAAGATTTTAAGCTTCTTCAGTTTCATCAAAAGAAAATTCTTTGATTTCAACAAGCTTCGGAAGGTCAGAAAGCTGAGTTAAACCGAAAAGACGGAGAAACTCGTCCGTAGTACCGTAAGCAAGAGGTCTTCCTGGAAGCTCTTTGCGGCCGACAGGTTTTATCAAATTGCGTTTCATGAGATTTGAAACCATCATTCGGGATGAAACTCCTCGAAGCTCATCAATTTCGGCGAGTACGATAGGCTGTTTATATGATATAATCGACAATGTCTCAAGCATTCCTTTTGAAAGAGGTTCCTTTTTTTTGAAACCGAGCACCTTTCTCACAACTGATCCGCACTTCGGATTTGTTACAAACTGAAAACCGCCGGAAATTTCGACAAGCTTGATTCCCCCGTCACGCTCCGCGTATTCATCTAGAAGCGAATCGAGAATAATTTTGGCTTCAGTAGCATCGATCTCAAAATTTTTAACAAAAAAAGAAATCGGCACAGGCTCATTTGACAGAAAGAGAATAGCCTCAAACGCTGAATTTAAATCAACATCTTTAATTTCTTCAGTTGTTTCTTCCGAAGAAAGTTCTATTGCTTCTGCTTCTTTTTCTGAAATTTCATTGTCCATTTAAATGTTCACACTCGTAACAATAAATTCATCTGGATTATAACTGCCCGGCTCAAAAGTCCTGAACACGGCAATATCCTCATAGTTGTTGCTTTGCATAATCTTTATCTTGTGAATTTTCGTCAACTCAAGAATTGCGAGAAAAGTAGCAATAATTTCGCCGCGTGTAGACTCCTCAGCAAAAAGCGAAAAGAAATCTATTCTCTCGGCATTCTGGAGCATATCAATAATGAGCTTAATCTTATCGCTGACAAGTACTTCATCAAATTTAATCGTCCGTTCTTCCTTCTTTTCCGTTCTTCCGGAAATTCCGGCAAAGGCGTTAAGAAGATCATAAAGAGACATCGTATGCCATTCTTTAGAATCGATAAATTCCGATATGTCCGATGAACGCGAATATGAATCCTGGTTAAGGTCATACATTTCGCGGAGTGAACTGCCGGCTTTCTGAAACTTCTTATATTCCAGAAGTTTCTGAACCAGTTCAGGCGGCAGAGGCGGAATAAAAAATTCATCATCCATCTCACCTGTCGGGAGAAGTGATTTTGATTTATAATAGGTAAGCTCTGACGCCATAATTATAAAATCGGTGGCGACAGAAACATTCATCTTTTCCATCATCTTCAGATACAGGATATACTGCTCTGTAATCTGCGAAATGGATACTTCCATAATATCAATTTTCGCCTTGCGTATAAGACTCCACAAAAGATCAAGCGGACCTTCAAAATTGGAAATATGAAGTACGCATGAGTCTTTGGATTCTGTCTGAGCTTCGGGCTCTTCATGTATTTTCTTTTCTTCTGTCATATATCCGGCCAAAAAAATAACGGAGAGCTGAGCCCTCCGTTATATAGTCGGTAAATTAAAGAAAAATCTCAACAGATAATCATCCGTTGAGAGCTTTTTCAGCAGCTTTCTGCAGTCTTTCCGGAGGAAAAGGTTTAACAACAAAATCCTTTACACCGAGTTTTATCGCTTTAGTAAGAAGGTTTTCCTGACCGAGAGCCGTAACCATAATTATCTTTGCGGATGAATCCATTTGGAGTATCTCTTCAGCTGCCTGAATTCCATCCTTTTCACGCATAGTTATATCCATGGTTACAAGGTCTGGTTTGAATTTTTTATACATTTCGATAGCAATATTGCCGTTTTCGGCTTCACCTACTATCTCATGTCCTTTTGGCACAAGAGCGTCCTTCACAAGGGTTCTCATGAATTTCGCATCATCAACAATCAAAATCCTGGCCATCTCAATACCCCAAATTAAACTTAATATTAAGAACAAAAACCTTCACTGTCTGTCAACAAATTCTTTTAGCCTTAAGAGTAAATCACATGAATCATAAATGTTCAACAATTTTTTTGGAAATTTGTTCCAAAGGTACTTTATCAACAACACCGCCGAGCTCAACCGCTACTCTATTCATCCCATAAACAACGCTTGTTTCCTCATCTTGAGCAACAGTATATCCGCCCTTTTTGCGTATTTTCGACATACCTTCTGCTCCGTCGCGTCCCATTCCAGTCATAATCACACCTATTAATTCACTGGTATAATTTTCGGCAATCGAAGAAAGCATTACATCAATAGAAGGCCTGTGTCCTGATACTTTTTCTGATTTACTGAGTCGGATCAAGAATTCATCCGCCCTTTTCTCAAGAATTATATGAGAATGACCTGGTGCGATATATCCGCACCCCGGAAGCACCTTATCCATATCTTCAGCTTCTTTAACTTCAAGCGAAGATGAAGAATTAAGCCTTTCCGCAAATGCCTTGGTAAAGCCTTCCGGCATATGCTGAACAACAAGTACCGGTGCAGGAAAATTATCCGGAAATGAAGAAAAAACTTTCATAAGAGCCGACGGCCCGCCCGTAGAAGCACCTATACCGACAAGCTTTCCGCTCTTTCCGCCTTTAGAAAGTGAATCCATTTTCAAAGGGGCTTCATATTTAAATGAATCTTTGTTATCAGAATATTCTTTCTCATTCTCGAAACGCGACGGTCTGATACGTATAACACTCTTCGCAACGGCTTTAACTTTTGCGACAAGCTGTGCGGAAAGTTCCTCCGGAGACATCGAAAGAACACTTGAAGGTTTAGGAACAAAATCAACAGCACCGTACTCGAGAGCCTTGAAAGTAACTTCAGCACCGTATTGAGTAAGAACGCTCATCATTATAACAGGTTTCGGATTGACTCTGATTATTTCCCTGAGAGCCTCGAGTCCGTTCATAATCGGCATCTCGATATCCATCGTTATAACGTCAGGATCGAGTGTAAAACTCTTAAAAACCGCAGTTTTTCCGTTATTGGCATTTCCAACAACAGTAATCTCAGGATCACGCTCCAGCGCATCTGTTATTATTCTGCGGACTAATGCGGAATCATCGACTACTAAAACCTTAATTTTAGGTTTTTCATTCATTCATTCCTCAGGTTCGAAACCAATGTTTTCAATGATTCAGAATCCGGAAGAATAAGAAGATTAGCCATAATTCTGTCGTCTTCGTAATAGAAAACCGTGTCCATTATGAGAGCATAGTCGTTTTTCATGTTATGAAGAACAAGTATGGAATCAAGTATTGACTGAATATAATCGTTAACCATGGCCGGAACGCTCGGCATGATAACAAGACCTGTTTTTTCACTGAAAGCGTTAACAACGGAAGACCCAACAATATTTGTAATTTCTTTCAGCGCTGATACTGCATCATCATTTATTTCTTTAGTCTTGCCGGTATCAAAACCGTACAAGTCATCTATCAGCGAACATACTGAATCATTCGGCATACTGAGAAGAATGGTGCCGTGAACATCTCCCGAAAGGGACATATATATTCCGGCATAAACATCATCAACTTTACCCAAAGACGCAGGAATTTTTTCAATAGGAAGCATTCTCACTTCAGGTATTGCGATATCGACGCGCTTGCCTATCATTCTCGAAAGAGAATCCGCGCCCTGCATAATTCCGACATTCGCCAGAAGCTGAACCTTCTTCATGTCTTCAGAATCAATTCCTATCACTTTTTTAATATGCTCATCAACATCACCTGTGCTGAGCACACTGCTTACATTTTTGTGAAGCTCATCTCTAAACTCATTTAAAGCTTCTTTAACATTCTCATCAGCGGCAACTGTACTTGATTCGAGAACAGGCGTTGTCTGTTCAGAAAATAGAGACCGCGCAGTATTGGCAGAAACCGCAGGTGTTTCATTTTTCACAACTGTTTTCTCTGCAGGAGCAACGACCTTTGTCTGCTGAACAGGTGAAGAAATTTTTGGACTCGGAGTTTCTGCTTTCTTCAATTCTTTCAAATCTGACTGTATTGAAGCCGCTCTTTCAGCCTGTACGGCACCTACACCCGACGATGAAATCAGTTCCTTATTAAGGGTCATTCTCAAATCATCGGTTGCGGCGCCTGCAGAAAGCTCTTTCTGCTCAACAAGCGCAACCGAAGCTTCTTTCTTCTTGAGAATCTGTGAACGCTCTTCTCTTCCGATTTTATCCTGTTCGCTGATTACTTTATTAATCATTGAAGAAATATCAAGAATCAGACATATACTTCCGTCACCGAGAATCGAAGCACCGGCAAGTCCGTCAACATTTACATAATTCTGCTCAAGCGACTTTATTACTATTTCCATCTTGCCGACAAGATCCCCGACTATAAGACCGATCTTTCTATTATTATATCCGACGACAACCACAGGAATATTTTCTAAGTCGGCAATTTCGTATTCAAGACCCACGAACTGATTCAATCGCAATAACGATAGAATTTCACCGCGCAGATTAATAACCTCATGACCTTCAATCGTAGTAATATCTTCCTGGGCGATTTTAATTGTTTCAATAACATCCGAAAGAGGGATTGCATAAACTTCTTTTAGAACACTTACCATGATTGCAGGAATAATCGCAAGAGTCAGCGGAAACGCCATGATGAAACGTGTCCCCATTCCAGGTTCTGTTTCGATGCTGATGCTTCCGTTCATTTCATTTACGACTTCTTTAACGACGTTCATTCCGACTCCGCGTCCTGAAACGTCAGTTATTTTTTCAGCCGTTGAAAATCCCGGATGAAAAATAAATTCATAAATGTCCTCATTATCCATTCCTGAAAGAATTTCAGGAGTAACAAGATTTCTCTCCAGAGCCTTACGTTTGATGCCGTCTATATTCAAGCCCTTACCGTCGTCAATTACTTCAACATATATCTGGTTTCCGCCCTGATAAGCATTAAGCGTAACTGTTGCGCTTTCAGGCTTTCTTAAAGCAAGCCTCTCCTCAATCGATTCAATACCATGATCGATTGAATTTCTAATCATGTGAATAAGCGGTTCACCGATTACATCTACTACCTTTTTATCAAGCTCGGTATCTTCTCCGTTGGTAACAAGCTGAACGCTTTTTCCGCATTCCCGCGCAAGATCCCTTACGAGACGGTTGAATCTTTCGAAAACCTGACCGATAGGAACCATTCGCGTTTTCATTATTCCGCCCTGAAGGTCTTTCGCAATGCGCGACATCTGCTCCATGCGGTTTTTAAATTCATTTATAACGGTTTTATCAGCATTCTGTTTTTTCAAATCATCATAAAGACGGTAAAATCCGGAGTTTGCGATTACAAGTTCTCCGACATTATTTAAAAGTTCATCCAGTTTATCGACACTGACTTTTACCGTACGTAAAACAGTACCCTTTCTCTTTCTATCAGCATCCTTCCTGTCATCATGAACATCGTCCGAGATAACCGGAGCTAATATCTCCTGAGCTTTATCTGAAACAGACACAACACCGGAAGGAAGAGCCTCTTCTTCTTGAGCAGTTTCCTCTTCCTGAGATTTTGATTCGGCTTCGGATGTTGAACCCTGATTCTTATATGTTAAAACATATTTATCATCTTTTTGAGTAAGGCTGATCTTAACGACATCTATGCGGATAATAAGATCCACATCGCATGCCTTAAAAACTGAATCAAGAGGTTCATTTGTAAGCAGTATAATTTTAAAAGCATCTTTAACTGTTTCGTCAGTAATATCCCCTTCATCCGGAATTGTCTTAATAACCTGACCTATGTTGCGGACATTATTGATGACGAGCTGGGCCTTGACCCATTTCATCTGCGCATCTTTTTCTATAAAGACAGTGACTTCGTAGCAGTCCAGTTTATCATCAAGACCCTTTTTCAGAAGCTTTTTTTCCTGCGGAGTAAATACAGTCTTAGGAGTCTTTTTCATCTCATCCGACTTGGTTTCAGATTTAGATACTTCCTTGGCAGGAGCAGCACCAGATTTAACTTTGTCATGTATTTCCTGAATTTCACGAATGATACCGCTCAGATCTTCCTGAGGTGCTTCACCCTGTGAAACGGATTCAATAACAGCATTGATGAAATCGAATGATCTGAAAAGAACATCAATTATCTGCTGATTTATTTTAATAGTTTTATCGCGGACACCCTGAAGAAGATTTTCCATCTTATGTGCAAGGTCGCTCAAATCATTCAAACCGACAAATGCCGCCGAACTTTTCAAAGAATGAGCCGCACGGAAAATATTATTTATTATCGCCTCATCTTCGGGATTCTGTTCCATTTGAAGAAGATTCTTGTTCAGTTCCTGAATCTGGTCATCAGCCTCTTCAAGAAAAATATCCTGATATTCGCCCAATGAGAAAGCCATAATCTTCTCCTCTTTTTACGCCTTAATGTAAGCCTTATCTTTTCTATCCTTCGTCTCTGCATCAGCAAAGAGAATATTCTGCATATTCAGAATTATAATGAGGCGCTCTTTTAAACGCCCTACACCCTTAATATACTCTTCAGAAACTCCTTCAATGAGAACTGAAGGCGGATCAATATTGTTTTCTCTAATTCTTAGAACCTGAGATACATTATCAACAAGAAGACCTATTAGTTTGTCTTCTGATTCAATTACAATTACACGCGACTGATCGGTAAGAACAGCCTTCGGAAAACCGAAACGCTCACGCACATCAACAACCGGGATTACATTTCCGCGCAAGTTGAGAACACCTTTAATAAAATGCGGAGTATTCGGAAGTCTCGTAATCGCAGGAATTCGCAGGATTTCGTGCACTGAAAGAATTTCGATGCCGTACTCGACATCCTCAAGCTGAAAGCTCACAAGCTGAACAATCTGACCGTCAAGAAGGTCTTCTTCACCGCCTGTTAAGGAAGCATTCAGGGTCTGCTCAAGCAAATTTTCATTAGGTTCCATAAACGCACCCGCAAAAGAGAATTATTGATACAGTAGACTATCATCATAAAATTGTCAAAATATTAATTAGCACCGACAAATACGCCGGCTTCAGCCGGCGTTCAGTCTTTTGCGCTGTAATCGTAATTTTCATCAATTTTAAGTTTTTTGTTCTTATATCCTGAAAAATCACCGATGAGGCCCTGTTCAAGAAGCGTTATAAGTTCATTTGCCCTTTTGGCAACATTTTCATCAATTCCCTTCTCTATTTCTTTAAGCTGAAAATATTCATCCGCTATATTCAGCGCAGCGAGAATCGCTATCTGAACGGTGTTAGCCGTGTTAACGGAACGGCTGACCTCATTCATTTTAGAATCTACAAAAGAGGCAAGACGCGCGATATAGTCCCCGCTTGCCTCACCCTGAACGGTGTAATAATTTCCGAAAATATTAACTCGTACTTTGGAACTGTCCATCAAATATTATTTGCCTTCTTCTTCGTCTTCAATGATAAGAAAATCATCGTCATCATCGATGACAATCTCGTCGTCATCGCCGAGAAAATCTTCTTTTTCTCCGTCATCTACTACTACAGATTCATCTTCTATGTTACTTACGACAACATCATCGTCATCATCATCAAGAAGAATTATTTCATCATCGGAAGCGGTTTCTTCATCAATAGTCTGAACGCCGAGTGAATCATCAGAATCATCAATGACGACAATTCCGTCATCCGCATCTGACTCATTCATCATGGTCTCAACTCTGACCGGAGCAGAAGAAGGTTTATGTGCTGAAGGTTTACTTTTAGGGATTGAATCACCGGCTGGAATAGGTCCGGAACCTCCCTGAAGGGAATCCATTTTACCGAGAAGAGCAATAATCTTCTTCTCAAGAACATCTTCTTTTGATTTAAGCTCATCAAGCTGCTTAATGGTATCATCAAGTTCTTTCTGAATCTTCAGAACTTCTCTTTCTTTTTCTTCTAGTGTAAGTTTTGCGTCTTCGGCTTCTGTTTTAAGTTTTTCGTTATCATTCTCTAAACGCGAATTTTCAACGCGAAGATCACCTATAAGCTGAAGCGCCTTTATTACCCTGCTTTCAAGTTCCTCTAATTGTTGCATCGAAATCATTTACCACCTCCAGAACGGGCGTAGGATAAGTTATATGCCGATAAATCGTCCTTTAGATTATCGGCCTTCGCCGATTTCTTTGCAAACATTTTTTACCGCATAGTCGATTTATTATACTATTTCCTTCTTATTAATCAAGCATAAAAAACGCGCCTCTTGCCGGCGCGTTAAAATGACAAAAACATTATCATATTATAAATCAAAATCCATGTACTTTAATTCAACTCCGTCGACACTTTTGACAGCAAACTCAAATTTCTCCCAGTCGCTTTTATTGCCGATTACTTCAAGAACCATAAGTCCCTTTTTGCTGCAGGTGTTGTTGTTGACTTCATGAAGCCCAAGGCGCGTCTTGATAAGACAACCATACTCAGTCAGAACTTTCTGCAGTTCTGTAGCGTCCTTAAGC
>JAEWVM010000163.1 GCA_023396615.1 Spirochaetota bacterium
CCGTAAAAAGGCGTAAAATTTGATTCTCTTTCTTTTTCCGGAAGGTTTTCGGCTCTTCCGACAGATATTAAATCCTTGATAATTTTTTTCTGTTCTTCCATAATTACACGTTATTTATTTGCTCTAAAATATCAAGTCAATTTCAAACAATCGCATCTTACAATAGTTTCATCTCGTTTAACAAAAAACATCAAATCATAAAAAACAAATTGTCTTGACAATTGATATTAGTTAGTTATGTCACATATATGGACAGCGATAAGGTAATAGAATTATACGATTTTGATTCGGAGGAATCACGTAAAGCCATTCTCAACATGAATGCGCTTATAAAAAATAAACTTCCTCTCGAAGCAAAAGCAAAACTGATAATTGAAAGTACAGAAAACGAAATTAACCTTATGCAAAAAGATCCTTTGGACCGTTTTATCGAGTACGCTTTTTTTAAGGCAAAAACAGGTTATCCTTATATTGAAAATCTCGCTTACCCTACCAAGCGAATAGTAGAAGCAGATATTGAAGAAACCATCATTCTTCTGTTAAATAATCACCTTATGCCGGAAATAACTTTTAGGATACTGAAGTTTTTCACTCGCAACGCTAGAAATTCAGATACGAATCTATATCTTGCTTATCTCATTAAAAATGAAGATCTCATAAAATCGATATTCGAAACTTATAAAACTTTCAAAAATGATATTTTCAAAGATGATCCCGAACACCGTTCAATGAATGTAAAAAGCATTCAGCAGTACATTTCAGTAGCCGACAACAAATTCTCTTCACCTCTCGATGCCGCATGTAGGTTAAAATATATTCTTGAATATCTTTCAATTAAACAGAATACTTCTTCTATTTATAACGCGAAAGACCTTAAAATTTCGGAACACTAAACCGGCTTCTTTGTTTTCGGGTTTATTTCATCAACACATATTTCACTATATCGTTTTGAATCACTGAATTCGGCAGGATTATTCAAAATAGGTTTATTGGTGCTTATTAGAAAATACATCACATCTTTCATATCAGCAGGTGATGAATCAAGAACACAAAACTTATAATAAAGATTTTTTTTTCTAAGTTCATCAGTAAGATAAGGGAACTTTGTAAAATAAGAATCAAACAGATTCCGCATTTCCATGCGGAGACCTTCTCTCCAGCATCCGAAACAAAGAACATCTTCTTTAAAATTACCTTTTACATCATAAAAATACAGTACACCTGCAAGCTCAGGAAGTACTCTAGAAGCATGATGCTTATCATATTTTATAAGTTCTGACCACTCAACAGTAAAATAAGCATTATCACCCAATACTTTTTTTTTCACGAAGAATCCTCTTTTGTGTCTTAATTATAAGCTTATCCAGCATTGCGTGAAGCATTAAATACTTTTTATACAAATCTTTTTCTGAAAATATTGTGATTCTGTCCTTATAATTCAGGATAAAATAATTTGTCACAAAATCAGAAAATTCCGAAAAATTATTACTGAAATTCATCAGATAAATCAGTTTTTCGGATTCTTCCGTATTTATTAAAAAAACGAATTCCTGTGCTTTTTTACGGAGACTGCCGACAACATTTTCCGTTTTTCGGTTTATTCCGGGAATAATTTCCTCAAAATATGCAGAATCATTCTTATATTGCTTTATTACGACTTTATGCAGACCCTTTACTTCATAAATAATCTTATCTTCTGATTTTTTTTCTCCCGTAATTTCGCACAATACAGCCAGATAACGTAATTTGATAATTCTTTTTATCAAGCAGTTATAGGGAATAAAAAGAAAACGGTCACCGCGGCTGAAAGTTTTGTTGCCGAAACGTGACGCAGGAATATCCATATTGCATCCGCAAAAAATAACTTTTCCTTTAATGAAATGGTATTCCGCAAAACTTTCCATGCAATCAGTCTGAGACATGAGCATTTTTTAAGCAATAATTTTTCTTAAAATGAACTCAGAGCTTATTCAAAGAGCATGTCTCATTCACACGAAAGAAGATATGCAACCCATTCATCTTCAGTTATTTTTTTTGACACAGACAAGGCATGATGTTGAAATATTTTTTCCATATCATCCGCCCAGATATTCATTATGCCGCTTAAAATCAGAAATGAGTTTTCACCCGAGTGATTCTTTATGGATACTATATTATCTTCTATAAGCTTGGAATGCAGATTCGCACAAACCACGTCATATTCAAAATCTGCCGGAAATTCCTCTATGCCGGAATTTATTACCTTGATGCTTACTGAATTTTTATCGGCATTTTCAATCGATTTTTCATACGCCGCCTTGTCGACTTCTATTGCGGTTACGCTTTCAGCCCCGAGCTTTGCAGCAAGAATAGCAAGAACACCGCTGCCTGAACCGATATCAAGAAAAGATTTTACCGGAAATGAAAGAAAAACCTCTTCGATGAGTCTGATGCAAAGTCGCGTTGTAGGATGAGTACCCGCACCGAAAGCGTTCTCTGGAGAAACTACTATCTCAATCTCTTTACCTAAAGTAAAACCCGGTGTAACAACAGCAGTTCTCTCCGAAGCTTCAATTCCCAAAAATGATTCTGCCCAGCTGTTTACCCAGTCGCGGTTTTCGATCAGTGTTATTTCTGCGTGATAACCGAATTCTTCAACAATATCATCAATATTTTCTTCAGAAACTATTGCGAATATTCCTTCTTCCGTTTCGGTTATACTCTGGGCATTAAGCGCAAAAAGTATTTCTTCCGCAAGAACAACATCATAATCTTTAATCGCTACTTTAAAAAGTTTCATACATTAAAAAGAAAGTGCATAACGTCGCCGTCAGCAACTTCATACTCCTTACCTTCAAGGCGCATTTTTCCGGCAGCTTTCGCACCGGCTTCACCCTTGTTCTGAACAAAATCTTCAAAAGATATAACTTCGGCACGTATAAATCCGCGCTCAAAATCGTTATGAATAACTGAAGCTGCCTTCGGAGCCTTCCAGCCTTTTTGAATAGTCCATGCGCGGACTTCCTTTACCCCCGCTGTAAAATAGCTGATGAGTCCAAGTATCGCATAACCTTCGCGGATAATATGCTCAAGTCCGCTTTCTCCGTCAGAACCCATCGAAACAAGAAACTCCAGTCTCTCATCATCGCTCATTCCGCTCATCTCTTCTTCAATTTTCGCACACACTTTTACAACACTTGCGTTGTGGCCTTCAGCATATTTCTTAACAGCCAGAACATGAGCGTTATCGGAAGCTATATCCGAATCATCAACATTCGCGGCAAATATAACAGGTTTTAATGTAATAAGCCCGGATTCCTTTTTAAGTTCTTCAAAAGCATCATCCTGTTCAGGAAACAATGATGCAGGTTTTCCCTGATTCAGAAATTCAAGAACAGCTTTTGCCTTATCAAGCAGAGGCTGCTGTTTCTTATCTCCTTTCGCGCTTTTTTCAAGGCGTTCGATTCTTTTTTCAAGCATCTGGATATCTGCAAGAATAAGTTCTGTATTGATTACTTCAATGTCGCCGACAGGATCAATCGAACCTGAAACATGAACTATATTTTCATCCTCAAAACATCTGACGACATGAACAATTGCGGAAGTTTCACGAATATGAGATAGGAACTGATTTCCGAGACCTTCTCCCTTGGATGCTCCTTTAACTAAACCCGCGATATCATAAAATTCAACAACCGCATTCTGTATGTTCTGCGGATTTACGATTGCCGTAAGATCTTTCAATCTTTTGTCAGGAACAGCAACTATTGCCTTGTTCGGTTCAATTGTACAAAATGGATAATTAGCCGCCTGTGCATTCTGTGCCTTTGTCAGAGCGTTAAATAGTGTCGATTTGCCTACGTTTGGAAGCCCGACAATTCCGATGCTTAATGCCATATTTACCTCTTAATTCTGATTGCATTCCACTGATATTTTGCCCCGCGCAGTACATACTGCCCGCTTACAAGGGTTCCATCTGTGGAAAATTCTCCGTAATATTCCTGAGTGAAGTACGACGTCGCACCGGTTTTTGCCAGTTCTTCTTTTGTACTCACCGAACGGACAAAATAAATCCGCCTGCCTTTAAAGGAAAGTCTTTTTAAAATTTCAACCGAAGCTTTGCCCCAATTAGGAAACTGAATTGTCGCATAGTAGCCTTTTTCTGTTTTAACTATATTCAGCGTCCCGTCGTTTCCGTTAGCATTAAGTTTGTATCTTCCGGCATATGGGAAATCAATTTTGACTGACTGATCATCCTGCAATGCCTTATCTTCTTCAAGAGATTCATGAATAAATTCTATATAAAGAAGCTGATCAGTTTTTACAATCCCGAATGAATGACCGTTTGTTCCGGCTATAGCTGCTTCTTTTGTCTGATATCCTGCCGAATTAAAATAAACAACACGGGAAAATACGGAAAAAGAAAAATCAGAACGCATAAAATTTCCGTCTGCAAGCGCAATTACCGAATCCTGACGGTTAAATGAAAAAACCGGAAAAAGTATTACCATGCCCAAAAAGACTCCAGCAGCAAAAGGCAGAATTTTTTTTATACGTTTCATCCGTTCCTCCTTTGCGCCAGAATAATTTGTTTTTAATTAAAAGTCCAGTGGTTTTCAGTTCATATTTTGTCGAGGATATAATCTTCCATTTCCTGCATGCGGAGTTCTTCTTTTTTTCCTTTTTCGTGATCATAGCCGATAAGGTGAAGAATTCCGTGAACAAGAAGCCTTGCGAATTCGTCCTTGAGAGAATGTCCGATTTCTTCAGCCTGCTCCGCTGCCTTTTCAGCCGAAACATAAATGTCTCCAAGAACCTCATTCTCTTCTTTAATTTCTGGAAAAGGCTGTTCTCTATAAGCAAAAGAGATAACATCAGTCGCGTAGTTTTTTTTACGGTAATCGGAATTTATTTTTTTTATAAAATCATTATCCGAAACTATTATTGAAACGGAAACATTTTCTAGCGTCAGCAATTTTAACGATTTTTTGACTACGGATGTAATATACGGTTTTGTAACATCACTGTAAGGAAATTTAACTTTACCCTGCGTAAAAACGGCAATTTTATTCATTCGTTTTATTAACCTGCTTCTCGAGTTTACGGATATCTTCTTTATCAGGATATTCTATTCTCGTATGGAAAATACCTGCGAGTATTCTGATAAAAGCTTTTTGAATTTTATTTATATCCTTGAATGTCAGATCACAGTTTTCCAATTCGCCTTCATTAAGCTTATTATGTATTATCTTCTTCACAAGAGTTTCAAGCTTTGTATAAGTTGGTTCCGTAACGCTTCTTGAAGCGGCTTCAATGGCGTCGGCAAGCATGACTAGGGCCGTTTCTCTTGTGCGGGGCTTCGGTCCGGGATACTGAAAATCGGACTGGTTGACAAAAGAATTGCTTTCACCGCTTGCTTTTTCAAGAGCCTGATGATAGAAAAAAGTCATCGTGCTTTGCCCGTGATGTTCTCTGATAAAATCAATAACTTCGTCAGGCAGCTTCATTTCTTTCGCGAGTCTGATTCCTTTTTCGACATGAGATATTATCAGACGGCAGTATTCGAGCGGTTCTTTCTCGATTTTCTCGCCTTCTTTTTTATTCTCTATATAAATCGCAGAATCGTTGATTTTTCCGATATCGTGATAAAATGCTCCGACCTTAGCAAGATAATGATCGGCGTTTATTTCCTTTGCGGCAGCTTCCGAAAGATTGGCAACCATTATCGAGTGGTTATATGTTCCGGGAGCTTTTATGAGCATTTTTTTAAATATAGAAGAATTAAGATCCATCAATTCGAGAAGTCTGAAACGGGTTGTTGCGCCGAAAAAATGCTCAAATATAGGAAAAAGCCCCATGACCGCAATTGTATTCGCGAGTCCGCTGATAAATGAAACCTTGACATTGGATAGAATTCTCTGATAAGAATAATCATCTATAAATCCTATAGCCGCCGAAAGGAGACTGTTTACAACAGCTATTCCTATTCCGACATTCAGAAAATCCGTACGTTTTTCGATGTTCTTGGAAGCAAATATCGAAATAAGAAGTGAAACCGAGGCGATTACCGTTGAGGCGTTATCACCGTTCGAAATCACATTTACGAAAGTAACCGCGTAAATTCCGGCAAGAAAAGCGATATAAATATTATACAGAAGACTCAGCGTAATAACAATAAAAGGAATAGGAAGAGCCAGTGCGAATATATAAACTGAATTTAATTCAGCATTCTGCCTGTATGCAAAAAATGCGTATAGGTAAAATCCGGTTACGATAAAAAAAGTTAAAATTGGAATTTTTATGTCATTAATTGTTCTGGCAAAATAATCTTTCAGATAAAGCGCGATAATAAGATAAATCAAAAACTGAAAACAAATTATTCCGATTATAAAATTAATATGAAGCTTTGCCGAATGCTTATTCATTATTTTTATTTTCGACAGAACTTCAGGAGAAACGGGATCTCCTTCTCTTGCTATTATCTGATCTTTCTTTAATACTGCCGCTACCGGCTTAATTTCTTTTGCAGCCTTATCAATATGCCTGCGGGTCTCAGTCTCATTAAAAAAAAGATTGGGTACTATCAGATTTCTAATAATGATAACAGCAGCAGTCTGCTGATTAGCCGGAAAACGCTGAACATAAGGTCTGAGAATTTCATTCAGATTCTTTCTTATATCATCCGAAGTCCTTAATTGATTAACATTTTTCTGTGAATCGCGTGAACCGGCTGAATCGATAAATGCAACTTTCGTATTTGCAATATTCATTGGATTTGAATAAGACTTGTCGAGAACACCTTCGTCATAAATATCACTCAGCGCTTTTACGATTGAATTCTTAAGTTCATCAGATGATTTTGCCGAAAGCAAAGCGTCAAAAAAACTTTTATTGAGACGTGAAAATTCAGGAAAATTATTATTCAGGTATTCAAGCTTTTCATAATCGCCTATAGACTGCGATGAAGAATCGTAACCTGTTTGCAGTCCCTTAAAAAGACGGTAAACATATCTGACTCTGTCATTTAAAACATCCGGATCATAATCGAAAAAAAGCGGTACATTCTCAGCGGCGTTTCTTTTCAATATTTCGGTTTGATCATCTACCGTATATGATATATCGCGTTTAACGCGGATAGTTTCAAGACAGATATCTCCTTCTGAATAAGAATATACGTCTCCTACGCTGTTCAAAGTCAGAAGAATGCTTGATACCAAAATGAGAAGAACATTCATAAAAAAGAATATTCTGAAAAATCTGTTGCCGTAAATATAGTAAGATATGCTCTTGAACTTTGAAAGAAGAAAATTCATTTAATTTCTCCAGCCTCGGCATCATATGCCGAAACAATTTTCTGCACGACCGGATGTCTGCAGATATCTTCAGGACCGAATTCCACAAACGAAATTTCTTTAATTGATCGGAGAATTTTCATCGAATGAAGAAGACCGGATTGCGACGGCTTCTCTATATCGATCTGAGTTGCGTCTCCCGAGATTACCATTTTCGAATTATTACCAAGTCGGGTCAAAAACATCTTCATCTGCGACTTCGTCGTATTCTGTGATTCATCAAGAATTATAAATGCGTTGTTAAGAGTTCTGCCTCGCATATATGCAAGAGGTGCGATTTCAATCGTATTATTTTCGATGAGGCGCGAAACCTTTTCATAACTCATAAGGTCAAATAACGCGTCATAAAGAGGTCTGAGATAGGGATTTATCTTCTGCATAAAATCGCCCGGAAGATAACCGAGTGATTCACCGGCTTCAACAGCAGGACGCGTCAGAATGATGCGCGAAACCTTCTGCGCATAGTATTCGCGCAAAGCCGCAGCAACTGCGAGATACGTTTTCCCCGTGCCGGCAGGACCTACACCGAATACTATTGATTTTTTGGATATTTCGGAAAGATAATGAGCTTGGGTATACGACTTGGGATAAACTGTTTTTCCGGTATCAGGAATCCTCACTTTAAGTCTTGAAATGTCTTCGGGACGTATCTTAACGCCCTGTTTTGACATATCAATAAGATAACGGAGATCAAACGGATCAAATTCAAAACTGTCGTCTTTATCATGAAGATAATCGCTCATGAGATGCATGAGCGAGTTAGCGTTTTCAACTCCGGTATCATCACCCGAAATTAAAAGAACATTTCCTCTCGGAACTATGCTCACTTCGAGAGCCTTTTCTATTTCTTTTATGTTTGAATCTTTTACTCCGCATAGCTTTGCAGCCAGCGAAGAATCATCAAACTCGAAATTTAAATCCATTACTGGCCGATAACCCTTATCGAAAGTTCCTTAAGCTGTTCAACCGCAACTTCACTCGGTGCATTACTCATCATACACTGACCTTTCTGAGTTTTAGGGAATGCTATAACATCGCGTATAGAATCGCGTTTGAGAAGAAGCATCATAACCCTGTCAAGACCGAGAGCGAGACCGCCGTGAGGAGGCGCACCGAACTGAAGGGCATCAAGAAGAAATGAAAACTTCACTTTCGCTTCTTCTTCGGACATTCCGAGAAGATCGAACATCTTTTTCTGAAGATCCATTCTGTTAATTCTTATTGAACCGCCGCCGATTTCAGAACCGTTAAGTACGATGTCGTAAGCAAGAGCCTTCATATCATCGACATTATCCGGATTCATATTTTCAAGAAGAGGAATCGTTTCAGGCGAAGGAGCCGTAAACATATGATGTTTTGCGTAGAAACGCTTATCTTCTTCTGAATATTCAAAAAGAGGAAAATCTGTAACCCACAGAAAGTTGAGTTTATCCTTGTCTATCAGATCAAGTTCTTTTGCAATTTTTATACGGAGGTTTCCAAGAGTATCATAAACAATATTCTTTTTATCTGAACCGAAGAAAATAATTGAATCATCCTTCGGATTCATTTTCTCTATTATGCCTTTCTTTTCATCATCAGAAAGAAATTTAGCGAATCCGCCTTCAAACGCGCCGTTTCTGAATCTTACATTCGGAAGACCTCCGGCCTTGAATGTCTTAACATATTCAGTCCATTCATCGATCATTTTACGTGATACTTTCTCGCCGTTTTCAACGGCAATCGCTTTTACGACGCCTTTTGATGCAAGCGCGTTTGCAAAAACATTAAATGTCGAATTTTTAAAAACATCAGAAAGATCGCAAAGCTCTAAACCGAAACGTGTATCCGGAGCGTCTTTACCGAAACGCGACATAGACTCGTCATACGATATTCTTATAAAAGGTG
>JAEWVM010000056.1 GCA_023396615.1 Spirochaetota bacterium
TTATAAAACAGGCTCTCTTGCTCTTTATTCGCGTGAAACTTTCGATGTTGAAAAAAAGAAGAGAAATGAGATTGAAGAATATTGGAGAAACGAATACGCCGGATCGGTGATTAATTCATTTTCTGTTGCTGAAAAATCTCCGGGCAAACCGCTTCAATATTCCTATGGAGGTTTTCTTCGGGAGTTTGCCGGAAAAAGTTTTTCATATATAACAATTCCTGCCGTTATGCAGAAGGATAACTTCTTAAGCTCATTGAGAAGATATTCTTCCCGCGAGAATGATCTTTATTTTTCATCTGACTATTCGAGTGAAGTTGTATCTGAATATGAAATTCCGGTTGGATATTCTGTCGCCGCCATGCCGGAATTGTTTAACTCTTCGTTTAAATGTGTAAGTCTTTCTTTCTCCGTATCGAAAACTGCACCAACTAAGATAACCGTTACGGTAAAAACATCAATAAAAAAAGGCATTGTTACAAAAGAAGAATATGCCCAGCTGCGTTTATTGCTTCTGAATTTTTCAATTAAAGAAGATTCGGTTATCGTTTTGGAGAAAAAATGAAAAAGATATTAGTATTGATTGCGGCACTTATATCGTTTAACCTGTTCGGATTGCCGCTATATGAAGACTCTTCTGAAAAATTGGATGCCGTAATAAAGCAGTTGGATGCGAATCCGGATAATGCATCATGTGCGCCGCTCCTTTTTAATTTATGCAGTTTTAACTATCTTATGGGTAGTGATGAGCTGATAAAATATCTCAAAGCTTTTACATTAAAAACAAAAAATCCGGCTCTTTATTTAATTGCATTCGGACTTAAAGATGAAATTGAAATATTATCAGCTAAAAAAGAAAAATCTGATTATGTAAAAAGTAAAAGCGTCCTTATGTCCTGGAAGCTTTCAACTCAGAGCGAATTCGGATATAATGACTTATATTTTCCTTCAGCTGAAACCGGACCGATGAAAAATATTATGATTTCATCAGCTGAAGGATACTTCATCTCGGATAATTATCTGCACTCATTTTCGGGAACCGCTGTTTTAGATTCTTCCGTGTCGGTTGGTTCTGACGGAATTCTTATGGTGGATTCAAACGCGGAATATGTTGTTTATTCTGACGGAAAAAAGGTGATTGATAATACCGGAAGTTTAAGAAAAACCATGAGGCTGATTGCTGTATCGAAAGGGCGATCTGATATAAAGATAAAGCTTAATTTGTTTCAGGCCGATAGTTCTTATCAAAGCTCCAAGATGCGCGTGGTTCTTCTTGATAAAAAATTCAGACCGATAGCGCAGACTTCTGTTAAAGGCAAAGGTAAGCTTTCAGATATGGATGACCCTGCTTTAGCAGAGCTGATAAAACAAAAAAAATATTTTGAGACTGCGGAATACCTTTCAAATCTGGGTTCGATGCTTGCCGGTGATTATTATAAAAAAGCTTTATCCTCCGGAATAAACTGCCGTTATCAATACGCATCATGGGTATATTTGAAATACGGAAACGGAGAAATGCTCGCTTCTTTAACAGGAATTGCGGAAAACCCCGACCGTGAAGAACGCGTTTTTCTGATGAAAAAAATGGTAAGTGAAGAGCGTTTTTTTGAAGCTCTAGCTGAATGCAAAAAACTTATTTCTGAAAAGCGGACCTATGACTGCGAAAAAAACTATATATGGATTCTTTATAAGCTTTCACTTAACAAAATGTTCTATTCGGAAGCTGCGGAATTTATTAAAAAATACCCTGATAACACTGAAGTGATTCAATTGATTCTATATAAGGATCTTGAATTGAAAGGTACATGTGATAAAGACATGCTTCACGCAGTTCTTTCAGGAGGAGCCGCGCGCGGAATCCGCAAAAGTCTTTATATAAAGTATATGAAAGAGGGAGAATATTTAAAAGCATTATCTGTTGTTGATAAATATCACAAACAGGGAGAGAATGATTTTACGTTGATGTATGTCCGCGCTCTCATCGATTCAGGCAAGGTTTCAGAAGCCCGTAAAATTCTTCTCAAAATGACAGCTTTGAATGAAAGCTATGAGGCGTATTATCTGCTTGATCTGATGGAGAGGAAGAGCGGCAGCGGTGCTGGAATGTATTATTCAAAAATGCTAGCTCTAAAACCCGAAAATGCCGCTCTTGCGGAATATCTTTCTTATTCCGAGTCTTCTGTTCTGGTGAATGTCTTTGAGAAGTACAGGAATCGGAATAAAATTGATTCAGAAATAGCCGACTTTGTTAAAAACCAAAAGCAACCCCGGCACGATTCACTTTTTAAAGGTGATTATATATTGATGACTGAAGGCGGAAAATTTTCTATATTCAAAGAATTTCTGGTATATGTGCGAAGCGATTCTGATGCTGATGAATATGGCGAAATTCAGCTTCCTTCAGGCGCGGAAATAATCAGAGCCCGGGTATATCATCCTGACGGAACATTCAATGATTCATATAGGATAAGCAATGCAGGCAGAACTTATATTACCGTTGACGGAGTTAGACCGAATTCACTTCTTCATGTTGCTTACAGGACAAGAGTATATGACTATACGTATTTCGGCTCAAAATATTATTCTTCGTTCATGTTTAATATTCAGGATTATTGGCGTTCATTAAAGTATGCCGAAGTAAAATTGATAAACAAAAGCCGCGAGAAAACTGTTTTATATAATAGTTCATTGATAAAAATTGAGGAAGCTGTATATCCCGATGAAACTATTCTTTCTTTTGCGGCGGAGAATATTCAACCGCGAAAAAAAGAAAACTATTCCGGTTATTATTCGAAATCTCTTTTAAGTTACGCTTTTTGGAATATACGTTCAGAAAGTGATTTTGATAAAATAATCGCGAAAAAAAATTACAATAAAAATATTTCTCTTCCCGAAGGCGTAAAAGATCTAAAATCCGATGATGAAAAAATTAAAGTTATTTATGATTATATCAATTCGATGATTGAAACACGCGGAGGATTTGATTATTCTCTCAGAAGTTATGATCTAATGTTTACTTCGAAGAAGGCTGATGCTGAAGATAAAGCGTATCTTGCCGCAGATATGCTGAAAGAAGCCGGGATAGACGCTTATCCGGCATTTGTCAGAAACAGTTTTGTACGTAATGGTCAATTTTTCAGTGAGCGTTTTTCGGCTATGCTTCTTTATGTTAAAAGAAAGAATGCCGCACCTATATGGCTTGATTTTTCAAATAAGCATTATCCGGTCGGGGTAGTTTCCGATTCTCATACAGGTGAAACCGCGCTTATTTTTACCGGCAACGGTGTCGACAGCGCAGTAGTTCAATCGTCAGAAGACAGAAAAACAGTTTCACATTTTAAGATAGATGTTAAATCAAAAAAAATTGATTATAATTCTTATTTTTACGGAGATCATGTTTATCTTAGACAGTATTTTGATGATGAAAGATTTAATGAAAAGAATGTCCTGACTCTAATGGAAGCATACCGTGCTGATGCTGCATTTGATAAACTGATTATAACAAAGGATAAGTTTTCATTTTCCGCTTCAGGAATAATATCGTTCAAAGCTGCTGATGCCGGTAAAGATTATATCATATTTCCGTTTATGCATAATTCAAATGCTTCTGCTTACGCAAGAAGTGTTGAAAGATCATCTCCGGTTGTTATTTTCGAAAGTGTTAATGATGAAAATGTATTTGAATATACTTTGCCTGAGAGATTTATTTCTATCGAGTTTGATAAAGTCAGAAAATATACTTTCGGCAAGTGTTCTGCAGAGTTTACGCTTAACAAAAAGAAGGGGAGTCCGGTTTTGAAAGCGGTTCAAAAACTGTATATTCCGAAAGGAGAGATTAGCGTAGAAGATT
>JAEWVM010000116.1 GCA_023396615.1 Spirochaetota bacterium
GGATATGCTTTGCCATGATAGACATCGCTGTCGGCAGAGCTGATTTTCAGCAGAAGCTGATCGTAAGGCAGATATTCGGAAGAACCCGCATTTGCCGAAAATGACAAAAATACGCAGAAAAAAGCGAGCACGAAACCCATGACTCCAGATTTATTCACAGAATTGCCCCCAACCTTCTTTTTTGATATAAAGCATCTTTAAATATGCCACGTCAATTACTTATTTAAAAACCGGCCCTTAAAAAATTATTGACTCTTTTTCACATCTTTATTATCGGTATAATCAGCCGTATGACTGACGCAAAAGGGGATAACCCCGGGGAAGTGCGGCTTTTTTCCGCCGCGCGTCTGGGCAAAAATCCAAAATAAAGGAGAAAAGCCCATGAATGCACTCATGAAAAACGATCCTGAAGTTTTTAAACTTATTAATGACGAAGAGACTTATCAGGGAAAAACCATCCGCCTGATCGCAAGCGAAAACTACACTTCACGCGCCGTGCTTGATGCCTGCGGCTCTGTATTTCAGAACAAATATTCCGAAGGATATCCGGGAGCAAGATTCTACCAGGGTCAGGTAAACTGCGACGCGCTTGAAATTCTTGCAATTGAACGCGCCAAAAAACTTTTCGGAGCAGAACATGTAAACGTTCAGCCTTACTCGGGTTCACCGGCAAATCTTGCCGTTTATCTCGCTTTTGCCAAACCCGGCGACACCGTTCTAGGTCTCAACTTGAGCCACGGCGGACATCTGACTCACGGATCAAAAGCAAGCGTAACCGGAAAATGGTTTAACGCTGTTCATTACAATCTCAATCAGGAAACTGGTCTTCTTGATTATGATGAAATCAGAAAACTCGCTCTCGAACATAAACCTAAAATTCTCATCGCAGGTCATTCAGCTTATCCGCGCCAGCTTGACTTCAAAAAATTCCGCGAAATTGCCGATGAATGCGGAGCAATTCTTCTTGTTGACATGGCGCACTTTGCAGGTCTTGTAGCGGGCGGAGCTCATCCAAGCCCGGTTCCTTATGCCGATGTGGTAACTACAACAACTCACAAAACTCTTCGCGGACCGCGCGGCGCAATAATTCTCTGCAAGGAAATTCACGCTAAAGCAATAGACAAGGCGGTATTTCCTGGACTTCAGGGCGGCCCGCATAACGCAACAACTGCCGGAATCGCCGTTGCACTTGCAGAAGCTCTCAAACCTGAGTTTAAGGAATACGCACGCAAAACTGTTGAAAATGCACAGGCTCTAGCAAAAGCACTGACTGCACGCGGCTTTAATCTAGTTTCGGGCGGAACAGATAATCACCTTCTTCTCATTGACTTAAACAACAAGGGAATACCGGGCAAACCTTACGCAGTGGCGCTTGAAAAAGCCGGAATCATTCTCAACTACAACACCGTTCCGGGCGAAACACGCAAGGCAAGCGATCCGTCGGGAATACGTCTCGGCACGCCTTCTGTTACAAGCCGCGGCTTCGGCATTGCTGAAATGGAAAAAATTGCAGAGTGGATGGACAAGGCTGTCGGCTGCTTTGAAGACGATGCTAAACTTGCTGAAATCGCGAAAGAAGTTGAAGCTCTTTGTTCTAAATTTTCGGTTCCGGGAATCGAATAAAATAGACGCTTAACAAAAAAGGAGAGCATTAGCTCTCCTTTTTTAATTCATTATTTTCTATATCTTCTTCTTCCTAATATTTTTATTACATTATCAATAGTTCTGGTTTCATACAGGCATTCATCGGACAAACGAAGATAAATTGAAGCTTTAACATCCAATAATAAATCAATATCCTTAGCAGTTGTTACGGATAACACATGACGGTCACGAACCCATTCGTATTTTTCACCGCTGATTCTTTTTTCTTTAATCCAGTCTTTTGACATTTCAATAAAATCATCGTAAGTAATTTTTTTATCTTCATCACTTAATACATAATTTACCTTTTTATAATCAATAAGTCTTGAGATTATTTCCTGCTTTTCTTCAGCTGTCATCTCATCATATTTAGTATAATCCAGTACCGGATCAACGAATTTCTTATATATTTTTAATATCTTTTCATCTTTAGTACTTTTATAATCATTCACCAATGCTTCAAGACCTTCCGGTGAGACCGCATTATATAAAGCGTAAATAACTTCTGACTTTATATTATAATCTTCATTGTTCAATAACGGAATTAAGTAGGGAGAAATTTTCGGGTCATCATATTCGTATGAAGCCCACACATAAGAATACAAATCTGCATCTTTAGATTTCAAACCTTTTATAATAAGAGCCGAATCCGCTGGATGACCGAATATTCCCAGACCCTTAATCGCAAAATTTCTAACTTCTGCATTTTTGCTGTTTGCAAGTTCCCTGATTCTAGGTAAAGCCTCAAGATATTGAGCATTAACAAGAATGTGCATCGCCGACATGATCTCAATATCATTTTTTGAATTTTTCAATACATCAAACAGCGCAGGTAATCCCTTATGGCCGAATGCTCCCCAGATAAATTCAACCGTCAAAGGCCACGAAAAATTCATCGAATGCTGAGGAAAATAAATCCTGCCAGAATTATCCTTTAGAACAGCCTTCAGCATCGGAATTACTTTTTCGTTATGAGTACTTGCGGCATCAAAAGCTGAATAGAAAACATAACGGTAATTTGCCCGGAATGAAGTGCTGTTCCATATTTTGCTTATTGCCGCCGCTTCCGAAACATTTCCGATATTCCACAAAAGAACTGAAGCATTCAGTTTAAAAAAATCATCCGATTCTTTTGTCTTTTCAATTAAGTCTAATTCTTTTTTAATTCTTTTTAATCCACCATCACCGGATGACTTTATAATTTCCCATGCCTTATCAATCTCAATAGATTTGTTTTTTTTATCTTCGTTAGTTAATGTGTTTTCATCTATTTTTCTTAATACTTTTATAGCAGAATCAAGTTCATCATTGCCTGCTTCCTGCGGAAATATTTGAACAAGCGAAATCAG
>JAEWVM010000152.1 GCA_023396615.1 Spirochaetota bacterium
TTGTGCAGAGCATTCAGTTTATCGATTGCATCCTGTCTTTTTATTTCGCTTATTTTGTGCAGTATAACGTCTTTGAAAACTGAAGCGATTGTTTCAAAAATCTGCTGGTCCGTAAAATCACAGCCTCCGTCCTTGTTTATAATACCTATAGCGGCTATATTTCTTTCATCATTTTCTATAGGAATAATAAGAAGATTGTTTATGCAGTCGGTAGCTGTGAATATTGAATTGTCGCTTTTTCCAACGAAACGTGATCTTGTTTCATCAAGAATCTGTTTCGAAAAAAACATTATGTTTTTCAGAATGCATGATTTTGCCTTTCCGTCGGTATCCGGAAAATTGCGCGGAAAAGCAACGTTAGTATATTTCTTTCCTTCATTGTTGTAAACGCAGTAAACAGCGGAAGAGGTTATCAGATCGGAAAGTTCCTCAAGAGCGGCATCTATAACTTCTTCAACACTGCTTAATGAAATTGCGCGTTTGAAAAGACGGTTTATGCCGTAATAGAGGAGCCATTGTCTGAAAAGCTGCTGTTCGGTAATCTTGTATTCGCTGATATCTACGAATCCCAATATTAAGCTGTTTTCATCTTCGGCGTTATGTGTTATCCAGAGTTTTAAAGATACTTTTTCCTGTTCTGATTTTATTGACTCGATATCAAAACTTATTATTTTTTCCTTAGTCTGAAAAGCGAAAATGACAAATTGTGTTACAAAGTCGATTCCGACAGTTTGGGTGATTTTGTTTGTAAAATCATTGAGTGATGCAGAATTTAGAAATGAAAAGGCGCATTTATTGGCATAGGTAAATTTAATAAGATTTTCAATTGTTTCTGCTTTCAGCAGCGTCTTGCGGATTTTTTTATCGTTCATTCCGGCAAATTTTTCTTTGATGAGGGAAACGTCGCATAGAGCAATCCCTATCGGAGCATCGGAAAAGAAAGACGATATGTTCTTATTGGAAAACATGTCAAAGTTTAGCATAACATGCATCAATATTCAAGAAATAATGATGTATATTATGCGCAAAGCCGCCTTTTGCCGGGCGGCTTTTGCATGATGTCAGTCGAATCTGAATGACGGATACGAATCGATTGATCCTGCGATATATGAGGCGATGTTGGTGTAATATCTGAAATATCTTACAAGAAAATCGAACAGAAAATTCGGATATTTTCCCGTAATAATTATGCTGATGAGACCAATGAATGAAAATATTGAGGCTCCGACACTGATGATAAAGAATATGATCAGATGCGGAAGAAGAGCTGCAAGAATACCTACAACAGAAAGACGTAAAAAAGCAAGGACGCGCGAATTGTTTTCCGGACGCACAATGTTGAACTGAAGAGGATAATCGACATCATTTCGTCCCGCAAAAGGCGGATTCTCTTCGATGATTCCGCTCATCACGGCCGAGAGCGCGCATGAATATCTGAGCATCTTTTCGCTCAGCATCACGTAATCCTTTTCTCCTTTTCCTGTAAAAAGAACAATGATATTATTTATAAAATTTATCACTACAGATGCCGGAGAATAAACCATAAGAGAAATGAAATGCGGAATCAGTGAAAAGTTATAGATAAAAAGAAGTTTTAACAGCGCTTTGAAGCGCGAATATCTGATAGTGTAATCTACTGAAAAGTTAACATAACCGTTTCCGGATTCTTCTTTTTCTATAGCATTTACTTCGGAAGAATAAGTGTCATATTCAGGTTTGATGTCAAGGAATGATTCTTCGGCAGAATCTTCGATTGTATCTTCTTCCTGATATCTGTCAATGTCGATTGCAGGCAGGCTGGATTCTTCCTGATAGTGTTCGGAAATAAGATCTCCGTAACCTGTATCAATATTGTTATCGGCAATCGAATCAATTCCGAAACCTGAGTCGATATCATTTAGCGAAAGAGGTTCTTCATCATTTAAGTTCTGACCCGTGAAAGACGGAGTTTCTTCTATTTGATCAAATGAAATTCCTGCGTCTGAAAGAGCCAGTCTGCTTAACGTTTCATCCGGCGCTTCTCCGCTCAGCATCTCCGGAGACTCTTCAAGTTCAATATCAAGTGAGTCAAGGTCAAGAGTAAGACTTTCATCGTCATCCTGTTTTTTGGTTACTACCGGTTCTTCAGGAGAATCGCCGGAAAGAATCTCGTTTGTTTCCTGAAGGTCGAGGTCGAGCGAATCAAGGTCAAGAGTAAGACTCTCGTCTTCGTCGGATGAAGTGAGTGAATCTTCGGTTTCAATGGAACCGAGATCAAAAGTTATCTTTTCATCATCAGTGTCTTCAGGATTGGATTCTTCTTCTGTTGCAAGGTCGAGGTCATCAAGATCAATCGAAATTTTTTCGTCATCGGCATCTTCAGAGAATGAAGTCGTTTCTTCATCAGACGGAAGATCATTCAGTTCTATTGAAATTTTTTCATCATCATTGTCATCGGATTTGCCGTTGATAACCGACATGTCAATTTCCGGTTCAATATCGCTGTGAAAAGAGTCGATAGAATCAACACCGAATCCTTCAGGAATAAGGGATTCGTTTGTTTCGAGATCAAGAGAGTCGAATGAAATTTCATTATCAGAAGACTTTTCTTCTACGGGATTATCGGATTCTATGAAATTGAAATTGTCGTCATCATTAAATGAGTCAGCAATATCTATCTGTGAATCCAGTTCGTCAGATGCCGGTAAATCATCAAGTTTATTGTCGTCACCGGATATATTGTCGAGGTCGGGGAAATCGAAAGAATCGGTCATTTCGTTAGAAAGATTCTCTGCTTTTTCGGCCGGAGTGTCATCAAAATCAGGAAAATCGAAACTGCCCATGTCATCTGAACCGAAAGCGGTATCAGACTGAGAGTTGTTTTCGGAAAATGCGCTGTCATCGGCCATATCATCTGAAAAAGATCCGGAAGACTGATTCATCTCTTCGAAATCTGAAATATGCTCTTTAGCCGGCAATGTATGAAGATGTGAATCCGGGCGGTTGTCCACGACGACGCTTGTTCCGCATTTCGGGCAGCCGAAACCGAATTTCTTGCCTTCGACCTTCGAGTCATCCACCGAATAGGCGGAATTACAGTTTGTACAGCGAACTATCATCTTTTACTCCCGGCTACTTCCCTGGAAAATATCTTTCATTAATGCTGTTTTGTATGATCAGTACCGAAAGAGGCAGAAAAATGATCATGTACCATTTGAGATCCCTGTCATTGATTTCTTCCGCTTTCTGCATATATTTTAAATTTAGGTAAACACCCCAGATTCCGGCTGTAAAAATAGTAAGCATGATGTTCGAAACCGGATTATCTCCGAATATTCTGCTTGTTCTTGCAAGCCACCAGAAATAGTAAAGACCGGCGCTGAATATCAATAAAAGAAGAAGAATTATCAGATTATTCTCCGGCATGTATTCTGGTCTGTGTTCCATCAGATGATTCCGCCTACCTTCTGTTTGATTTTGACACTATTAAGTCAAAATGTCTACTATTTATTAACGGAATAAATGATGATTATATTTAGAAAAAATATTTGAAGAAAGCGGATTATTCTTGCACAGTTTTCTGTGTTAAATAGAAGAAATAATATTTTGAGGTGGAAGTTGTGAAAAAAGCAGTAAGCGGCAAAGGGATTCCTTCTGCACTTGGTCCGTATTCTTCGGCTGTTATAGCCGGAAATACCTTATATGCTTCAGGTCAGATACCTGTTGATGAAGCCGGTAATTTAATCAGTTCATCTGTCGCCGATGCATTGTCAGTGATTATGAAGAATGTAACGGCGATTCTTTCCGCCGAGGGAATGACTCTGGATGACATAGTTAAAACGACTGTTTTTTCCGCAAGCATGGATTATTTTGCTGAATTTAATGAAGCATATGCGTCTTATTTTCAAAAACCGTATCCTGCCAGAAGTTTTATCGAAGTTTCGAAGCTTCCGAAAAACGCAATGATAGAAATGGAATTTATAGCGGTAAAATGATGACTGAAACTCTTTACCGTGATATAACAAGCAGGACGGAGCTTGCACTCGGCACGGCTGCGTGCGAAAATCTTTTTGAAGCAAAAATTCTTATTGTCGGAGTGGGCGGTGTCGGAAGCTGGTGCGCCGAAGCTCTTGTGCGTAGCGGTGTTAAAAATATTACCTTGATAGATTTTGATTCTGTCTGCGCGACGAACATCAACAGGCAGGCTCAGGCTCATTCGGAAAATATCGGAAAAGCTAAAGTCGATGAAATGAAGAAAAAGCTCATGCTGATAAATCCTTCTGCGTCAGTTGAAGTTTTTAACATCATTTTCAGTGAAGAGAACCATGATGTGCTTAATATTGAATCATTTGATTATGTAGTCGATGCAATAGATTTTGTTAAGCATAAGGTTTATTTGTTAAAGCTTTGCATGGAAAAAAAGAAAAAAATAATTTCGTCGATGGGAGCAGGTTCCAGAACCGATGCTTCCAGGATAAGACTTTCAACAATAGCAAAAACGCAAAACTGTTCACTTGCAAGGGCTGTCCGCAATGCGCTTAGAAAGGAAAACGTAAGTTTAAATATTCCCTGCGTTTACAGTGAAGAAATTCCCGTTAAACGTCTCGTGCAGGCAGAAACGGATGTTGAACAGGAAGACGGAAAACTCAGTAAAAAAATCATCAACGGTTCGCTGATGCATATAACCGCTTCTTTCGGTCTTATGATTGCCGGTGCAATAATAAGAGACGCGGCAGGAATAGAGAAAATCAGCGCGTGGAAGAGTTAATAGTTTTTACTAAAGTAACTTTGTTTCCCTTTTCATTGTAGCTGATTTCTTCAAAAATTCCGTGTGCCATTATTATGCCTTTTCCGCGGCTTTCTTCGGTAATAATTTTATTATCTTTAATCGATGCTAGAATTTTTCTGTGATCGAAACCGTTTCCTTCATCTTCAACTTCAAACACCGCCTTTTTAGAAAAAAGATGCATTCTTATTGTTACTTTTTTGGCTGAAAAAGGTGCTTCATTTTGTTTCTTAGTTATATAGTCGATATAGTCGGATTTTCCTAAAATTCTGCTTTTTTCTTCATAAGATATTCCGAGATTGCCGTGTTCTATGGCGTTAATAATAATCTCGCGAAGACCGATTCTGATGTTTGTGACTTCATATGAAGTCATGTATTTTGAGAGATTTCCAACAAGAGATTTGCCGATTTCTTCGGCTGTGCTGAAATTATTTCCGATTACATACTTTCTTGATTCCTCTTCAAGATAACGTGCGGCCTTATTTTCAGGGATGGGCGAGGCTTTAACAATTATTTCTTTTTCGTTATCAATATCAACAGGTTCGAACCGTATTGAATATTCTCTAGGCGATGTATTCTTTGAATATAGAAAGCAGTTGAAAGTTATAGGCTTTCCGGCATCAGCTGATTTCTTTAACTTATTCTTTATCATTTGAGATTCAATGTGATTTGAATCTTTTTCTATATGAATGATATCCATAAATTTCATTAAACTGAAATCAGAATCAGTAAGTTTTAATTCTCTCTGAGCAGCATAGTTTGAACTTAAAAAAATGAAATCTTTGTTAATCGAAAATATGAAGTCGTTGGTTCTTTCCACGAGTATTCTGTATTTTCTTTCGGAAACAGCGATGATATGATGGGCAGCCTCGACTTTCTTGGCGACATTGACGTAATGAACAATCAATCCGGCTATTACGGATAGAGCGAAAAATGTAATTCCCAGTGAAAACCGTGAAAAATATTCATTAGGCAAAAAGTCATAATTGATTCCTCTGTAGACGAAGATTGAATCAATTAAGCCGCCGGCAATTGCAACGAGCATTCCGATAAGCGGATAAATAAGATAAGATACATGTTCCCGCTTGCGAAGTATGCTTGCAATGGAAAAGATAGCATAGAAACTGCATATGGCAAGCATCCCGTCTCTTATCATGTAGAGAATCCCTTCCGATCCTCTCCCGAAATCCGCTTCGTTTATCATCCATGTAGCTTTTCTGGTTTGAGAAGAAATAAAGGCGTCCGGGAAAAAGAAAACCGAGATAAAGCAAATCATTGCAAAAGCGAATCCCGCCGTTGAAATGATGTTGTTTATCTTTAGTCTTGTTTCTTTTAATTCAAGCATTTGTCCTAGAATATAAGGAACGCCGAAAACGAAAAAAGCTCCTGCGGTTTGTTCTAACTGATGAAAGTGAATTGATAACTGCCAATTTCTTCCGAGACCTCCGATTGAGAGAATCAGTACTTCGGACGCAACGAAGACGAACGCGCAAAGGCATAAGAATCCCATTGTAGCATAAAGTTTTGATTTGTATCTTGCGGAGAGGTAAAGAGATATTGTCAGCCCGATTAAAAGCATTCCGGTGCAGAAGGACGGAATTAGAAGCTGAATCAGGGTGATTGGTCTTTCAAACTGCATAATCTTGCCCTCGTATATCAGTGACGAACTTTATTTTTAGAGAATTTCGCAAAGCATATCTTAAGCAGTATGAAGCGGATTAGAGTGATTGTCAATATTATAATCCGGATAAAAGGTTGATACGGTAAGTATAATAATTCGGCGGATTTGACGATTCCGCCAAACATTATGCAATGGTTTGGAGACTCTTTTTTCCTTGACATTTGTTTTGAATGACGATGAATAATTTCACCATGAAAATTAGTCCTTTTGCTTTAAAGAAATTGCGTGACAGTTTTTCCGTTGTTATTCTCAGTGTGTTTCTCGGCGGTTTGTTTGCTTTAATAATGAGTATTGCCGTTTCAGGATATTTTGATCTGCATGAGGACTTCAGATATCTTCTTCTTGGATCATTGACCGGATTCGGAGTCTCTTCCGGAATTCTTCTCTTGAATGAATTTTTTTTGAAACGCAGAGCGCGGCCGCTCTGGTTTTCACTTTTAGTTGCCCCGTTTTTGCAGACGGCAGTAATCACTTCCGTCTATGCATCCGTTTTTATGTCACTTCTTGGTTATGATTCTTTTTGGAAAGATTCGTATTTGTTGCAGACAGTTGCGTTTTCACTTCTTCTTACTGTTTTGACAAATCTTTATGCCGACATCGAGCGTCTTTTAGGTCGACATGTTCTCAAGGGTCTTCTTTTCGGAACATACAGCCGTCCCAAAAATGAAAACCGTTTTGTAATGTTTCTTGATTTGGCAGGTTCAACTGCCGCTGCTGAACGTCTTGGTCCGCTGAAGTTTCACGCCTTTTTGAATGATTTTTTCTGCGATATCGCACGCCCAATAATCAATCACGGCGGCGAAATTTATAAGTATGTGGGAGATGAAGTAATAATCACATGGCAGGAAAAATATGCCGGATCGGCTCACGATCCGTTGACGGTTTTTTTTGATATTGATGATGTTGTAAGAAAAAGACACAATTATTATACGGCCCGTTACGGTTTGATTCCGAAATTCAGAGCGGGTCTGCATTTCGGTACTATTGTTGCGGGAGAGATGGGTTTAACGCGTCAGGAAATAGCTTATTCCGGCGATGTTATGAACACTGCCGCGAGAATTCAGTCTGAATGCCGCTTGAGAAATGAGGTTTTTCTTGTTTCTGATGATGCTCTTTCGCGCCTTAAGGAGAGAGCTGATTTTCCGTCTTCTGTTATTATTGTTTCTCATGGTACGGTTTCTCTTCGCGGCAAAAGCTCTGAACTGGCAATATCATCAGTCCGTTTGTAGAAATTTCTTTTAAATTATGCAAACTATATTACTCCATGTCTTGAAAAATAAACATTGAAGTCGAAATGTTTAATTAAACTTTTTTAATTCTAAATTGCGCAATAGAAAAAACTAATTAGTAAATACACTCTGTCGCGCATCAGCTTTTAGAGTATTATGCAATATAGAAAAAAATATACACTTTATAGTTGACAAAATACTCTAATAAATTGTTTTAAATATATTCGGATAGCCGAAAATTAAAAAATAGTAAGAGGAATTATGAAACACTTTAAAGTAATGATAAGCTTGATAGCTATCGCTTTCGCGTTTGCTTCATGCGGTGATGACACTAGCAGTAATGATGATCCGCCTGCTCTTTCAGGTGAAAATCTAAAAATTACAGAATTAGTTGATAAGGCTGTAGGTGATGCGGTCAACGAAGCGCTTGCGTCGCCTGTTAAAAAAATTACCGGAAAAATTGTATTTGCCAGTGAAGATGGAGAGGATATTGATTATTCAAACGGTGACGGCTCTCTAAAAATTACCGGGAACATGGCAAATGTTAAAATCGTTATGAAAGAGTTTACTTCAAATATTACCGAAGAAAACGGTACAAAGCATATTGTTAAAATGTCCGGAACACTCACAAAAAAAGAAACTCATGTTAAAGAAACCCATAGTTCGGTTATCGTTAAAAATGGTATTCTTGATGTTACTTTTGATGATGCTGAACATACTCTCGGTTTTAATTACACAGAAACAGAAGATTATTCTAAAATGGATGATGAGGGAAATCTTCCTTATTCAATAGAAGGAACAATTACTTTTGACGGAACTGAGTATGCTTACAAGAAAAGCGATAAGAAAAATCTGAAGAACTAATAGTTTTATTCGTTGCTATTGCCATTTCGCATAAGTTAATATGCGGAGTGGTAATAGCAGAAAAATATTTGCAATCTGCGTTCATATGCAATAAAAAAGAAAAAATCATGATAATCCGTCAATGACATCTTTCTAAGCAAAAGTTCCGATTATAGCAACAGAAAAACCGTCAAAACACTTATCAAAAGCATTATCTCATTTTTTTCATCTGTCTTTAATTCTATATTGATTCCGGCTTTTATGTGAAATCTCAGTTGTGATGAGGCATTTCCCATAGCTGTAAGTGCGGCAATTGTTGCAATTTGACGATGCTTTTTTTCAAAGAGTCCGAAGCAGTTTGTCCATGAAATGAACCAATTGGATAAATCCGGGTTTACTGAATAAGGGAAATTTTATCATAAAGTTAAATATATTGACAAATTTCAGCAATGTTCGGAAATTTCCTTAATATTATTACTTGGAGTTCTCATTGAAGAAAACCTTTGCAATATTACTTCTTTTCCTTTCTATGGTGATGCTTTGGGAAGATTTATCCGCTTCAAATCTTCGAAGAAAAGACGATTTTATGA
>JAEWVM010000185.1 GCA_023396615.1 Spirochaetota bacterium
TCAAAGTTCTGTTTACATCCGGATTTTCAAGAGATGCTTCTCTTGATGAACTTCTTATGTCAAAAAATACAGGTTTTATAAAGAAACCTTTCAGGCTTTCGCCTCTCAGCAAAGCAATAGCAAAACTCCTTCAGAAATAAATCATCCAAGGAGAATGGACTCCACAGCATCTTTTGATAAACCTTCTATCCTCAATATCTTTTTTTTGGATTTCTCGCCTTTGATAACAGAAATTCTGCTCTTGGCAATTTTCAATGTTTCAGAAAACAATCGAATACACTCGGCATTTGCTTTGCCGTCAACAGGAGGTGAATTTAAATATGCTTTTAAACCCTTCTCTGTTTTTATTATTATGCTTTTTGATGATTTCGGCTGAACGCTTACTTCTATAAGTGCAAATTCCATACTTCTGTCACTTAATGAAATTAATCTAGTAATATCAATACAAAAAAGGCCGCACATTGCGGCCGATATACATTACTGGGAAAGTTTGCCGTCTTTAATGACAACATCCTTGCTTCCGCTGACTTTTATTTTAGAACCGGTATCTTTGATCTTAATTTCAGCACCGTCAGGAGCTCCGCCCATCTGGGTAGTGCTGCCGTTAATCGAAGTGTGAGTAGTTCCTACTGTTTTAACTTCGATATCATATTTCTTGGAATCCTTATTAACAAGATTCGCAGAGAAAAGAGACACCGTCAAAAGAAATGCGCAGACTGAAAACAATATTTTCATAAATTCCCCCTTTTGTATATTTATAATGTATCCTCTTAATAAATACAAGAAATTTTAGAATATTCTATTCTGATTTATGCCTGACATATTCATGCACAAAAGATATTACTTCCGTAATTTCAGCTTCTTTAGGAAAAAACTCTGAAAACCTTTCAAGAGTCTTCCGCCTTTTAATTGTTCTGAAAGATTCACGGTAATTTAAATCAAGAACCCAGGCCAGATGAATCAGCTTCATATCATTATAATTTTTTCTTAAACTATTTGAAATCGTTTTTTTCGCATAAATCAAATCAACAATTTCCGAATTGAACCCGACTGTATCCGGAAGATCAAGTTCAAGAGCGTCATTTTTATTTTTTGCCCGCGACGAATGATAATTGCAGAACAATTCAAGAATATCAATTTTATCTGCATCACGGGTAATATTTACAAATCTGCGCAAATACGGATCTGTTTCATCAGGAATATTTTGACGGTTATGAAGCCTTGTGCTTCCGGCTATAATCCTCCGGGTTTCAACATCAACTCCTTCAATAATATCTGTGTTCACAAGAATCTCATAACCGTACTCAGCATGATTAAACGATTTTGAATCAAGAAATGTTTTGAATTTCATAAACTGATCAAATCTGCCTATGTCATGAAAAAGAGCGCATAGATAAGAGATAATCTTTTCATTATCCGAAAAAGCTTCCTCATTTGAAATTCTTTTTGCTATTCCGCAGACTCTCATTGAGTGATGAAGCTTCAACAGCATATTTTCTCTGATAAAGGAGTGATCCTGCATGCTTCCGGCAGAATGAAGTTTTCTTTCTACATATTCGGCAAATGACTTCCGGCATATATCAATCTGATTCAACAGCACAATAGACTCCCTTAAAAACTTTTTTTTACTTAAGGTTTCAATTATGTTTTATGACTTATTCTGTAAATTATATTTGACTGAACAGTTTAAAATTATATAAATATATATTCATTAATCCTGATTTTCCCGGAGATAGCATGAAATATTTATCAAAATTATTCGTTCTTCTTATAACCACCGCAATATTTTCATCTTGTTTCACTGTGAACGGTGAGGCCAAAAAACGCCCATTAGCTAAAATCGACAAAGTATCTATCGACTCGGTATCTCTTTCGTCAATTACCCTCAAAATAGACATGTCCATCAATAATCCGTATATTCTGAGCGTCGATATTAACAAGGCGATAATGGAAACCTATGTTGAGAATGAGCGTCTTGTATACACTGTCAATAATTCTCCGCTGAACATACGGGGCGGAGAAACTATGAAGACCTCATTCAAAGTCAAACTTAAATGGGCAGAACTTGACAAAGCATCTACCAATTATATGGACAAAGACGATCTAACAGTAAAAATAATAACTGTTGTCGACATCAAACTGCCTGATATCCCCGGTCTTCCTGAAACAGTCATGCTTTCATACACAACTGAAAAAATAATTCCGGCACTAAAACCTGAGGTTTCATTCAAAAATTTCAGTCTTGTATTTCCTACAAAAGAGGCTGTTTCAAAGGCATTAATAAAAGCAAAAAAATCACCTCTCGCTCTTGTACGAATTTTGGGATTATTCGCGGGAAAGCAGAATGAAGAAGCCGCAAAAGATTTAACTGATCTGGATCTTCTGATATCACTCAATTTCGATGTCATTATAGAAAATAAATCCCGCGGAAAGGTTAATATCGATTCCATTCATTATAATGTCAAATACAACAACATCTCATTTATATCCGGTCAAACGGATCTGCTTCTCAATGAAGGACAGATATCAAAAGCCAGAATGGGAAATGATTTTAACA
>JAEWVM010000010.1 GCA_023396615.1 Spirochaetota bacterium
ACAGGTTTTTACGGAAAAAAAACGAATACGATTATACCGTTTCCAGTACAAGGATGCATTCTGCTTGATGATGCAATAAACGAATTTATTCAAAATAACCGTATAACAAAAGACTGCCGTATAAGCAAAGATTCCAAGGGCAATGTTTCAAATACTCTTTCCGCTGAAATTATAGAAAATGAATTGAACTTCATATACAATCACAGTTCTGAAGGATTTTTTCAGTCTAACCGTTTTCTGCGGTCTAAAATGCTCGAACTGGTAATAGCTCAATCCGATGGATTTTCGCAGGCGATAGATCTGGGATGCGGATGCGGATTCTTCACCATTCCTCTTTCAAAGAAAATGAAAATCACGGGAATTGACATTTCAAAGGAAAGTATAATTTCAGCAAAAAAAAATAATATTGCAAACGGAACTAATGCACGATTTATCCGGAGCGACATGGACTCAATACCGGAGACAATAAAGTCCGCTGACCTTGTAATAACCGATCCGCCGCGCGCTGGCATGAACTCCAAAACCAGAGAAATTATTAAAAAAATCCGTCCGGATAAGATAATTTACGTTTCATGTAATCCATCGACATGGGCGCGGGACGCAGGGGATTTAATCAAATCCGGATTCAAACCGGAAAGTATTGACTTGATAGATATGTTTCCGGGGACAATGCACATAGAATTGATTTCGGCATTTACATACGGGAAATAATCATTCGCATCTTTTCTTCCGGCAAACAATAAATTCGAAAAAATTCAAGTAATCACAATTAAAAGCCGATATTGTAGAAAGGGAGAATATTGTCTTGAGCGTTTTTCTTGCTGTTTTATTCATTATAATAATTCTTATTCCGTTATGGGCTCTTCTTGGAGGCGGTAGCGGTGAAGACAAAAAAGTAATTTCTTCCGAGCCGAAGACACCGGTATTTCCTGACAGAAGAGCCGGAGACAGAAAAAGTGATATTGAAAAAGAAATTGAAGATGAGTTAACAGAAAAAAATCAAAGACGCAGAAGAAGCGACGATGAAGACAGTGTCGAAGTACAGGATGATTTCACCCTTCCGCACAAATCCGGAGAAATAATTCCAGAAGGGTCTCCGCTTGAGATTTATTCAAAAGCTATTTCCAATATAGAGCATTATATCAAACGAGGCGATTTTGAGAGCGCCATCTCTCTTTATGAAGGCATTCAGTCGCGAATCGGCGACGAAGACATAAGAAAAAAGATAGAAGAAAATATCGACTATCTCTACAACTATCAGCATATTTCAGCTACAAGAAAAGAAGAAAAGATCAAGCAGAAGAAAAAGGATGAAGAAAATCAGATAAAACTTTCCATATCCGGAGAAGAATTTAAAGAAAACATCAAAATCAGCATGGCGCCGGCTGAAATTGATATTGATAAAATTGCCGAAAGAGTAAAATCAAAAATATCAAGCAACTCTTCAGAAAACGACACGGAAGAACTCAGCAGGCTGAGAAATGAAATAAGCGGACTGAAAAATGCATTAAGCGATTTAAATGAAGAAAAAAAAGAAGTCAAAAATAAGAAATCCGAAGAACTCAGCGATAAACTGGATGAAATAAGCGATCTAAAAAATACATTAACCGAGATATCAAGATTCAATGCGGAATACAATGCCTCTGCAATCACAGAAAGCATAAAACAGAGCATGGACTCGAAACACCTCAGCGAAATAGAATCATTAAAAAAAGAAATCGAGCAACTTAAGAGACAACCGGCGCCGGAATCACCTCAAATAAAAGATACCGAAACCATAACAGAAGAAATATCATCATTACAGAAAGAAATAGAAAAGCTGAATGATGAGAAATCACATCTCCAAAAAATTGACGATAAAGTCGTTAACCTTCTTGATAAATACCATAAAGATTCGGAAAATCTTGAAAAACGCGAAAACGAACTGCTTAAAGTCGAAATTTCGAATCTGAAAAACGAACTTTTAAATCTTGCAGAATCGATTCAAAGCATGAAATCTCCTGCTTTAGCTAATACAGATTCTGCTTCAAAAGAAGAAACTGCAGACTTAATCAATGATCCGAATACATATCAGCCAAGCGGGAATAATTTTCCGCCAAATCAATTTTCGAATCAGGATTCTGGTCCTGCGGCATTGCCAAGTTCTTCAGATGATAAAGAAAAGGATAAGGATGAATTTGAAACACTTCAGGATATTGTAAACGGCAAAAAAACGGATGAACCGACTGATGATGAAATAATGGCCAGCATATTAAAATCCGCAGCCGATGAAAATGCTTCAAAATACAAAACTCCCGAGAAACATGAAGAACCAGAAGAAAAAGAAAACGATTATGAAATCCGCGGTCCGAAAGGTGAAGTTCAGCAGGATATCGATATTGACAAACTTCTCTATTCGGCACAACCGAAAACACATGAGGATGAACAATTCTATTCTGCTTTTATGGAAAGATACGCTCCTAAACGAAAAGAACTTCCTATATTGCGTGTAACTTACGCTTTTGACAAACTACCCGATAGAAACACCCTCTCCCGCGAACAGAATGTTCTCGAATATTCATTTTATAAGTATAAACCGATGCTTGAAAAGGCCGGAGATTATATTAAAAGACGAAGAGTGAAAGATGCTTTAAATTATTATAAAGTTATTCTTGATCAGAATATACCTAATGAATTCAAGACCATGGTGCAGAAAAATGTCAATGACCTGAATGAATATCTGGAAAAATACATGAATTCATGATTTACGCTTGATTATTCACGGAGTACTGCTTGAATTCATATCATTTTTTATTATATTTGAACCGCATAAGGTCGAAAATATAAGGGTATGGGTATGTTTAAAATAATCGTCTTATTACTTTTAATTCCGGCTCTTCTGATCGGTCAGAAAAAAGAAGAAACCAAGTTTCAAAAGGCTTCCAAATATTTCTTTCAGAAAAAATTTGAAATGGCGGAACTTCTTCTGCGGGAAGAACTGAAAGATAATCCCGAAAACAGAAAGGCATACTCATATCTCGGGGACATCATGCTTCAAAAAAGTCAATATGACGCTGCCATCGAACTATACAAAAAAGCCGTTGATCTTGACCCTTCATCAGCCGAAGAGGAATTCCGTCTCGGTCAGGCATATTATGCAAAAAAACTCGGGAATGTTGCCGTTGATCATTACAAAAAAGCACTACAGAAAAATCCTAATCTCAAATACGCCTACTTCCATCTCGGTCTGTCAAATCTAATGCTTTTACGCGATAAAAGTGAAACCATCAGAAACTGGGAAGAGTATCTGCGTGCGGCTCCTGAAGATCCGCAATATGAAAAAATCAGAAGAGCGATTGAACTTTTAAAAGATCCGAATTTCAAAATACCTCCGCCGGACAGCGACATTCCAATCGAAGAAATTCTTCATCTAGGCGGAGATATTCTGAAAACGACAGAAAAAAAAGACTCATCAGAATCAGCAGGTCATGAAGACAAAAAAACAGTAAAACAACTCGAAGACATATACAGAGATGACGACTTAAATTAATTGGGGGAATTATGTTTAATGACAGACGAGTCCAGATCGGAATTATCGCTATTTTGGTATTGCTTCTTTCATCAGGAGCGTACTTTCTTTTTGACGGATTTAAAAAAGATCCTCTCAAAGATATTGAGAACATGAGGACAAAACAAATAGCTCTATATGAAGAACTTCTTGAAACAGAACCTAATAATATTGAAATAATACTCAAAATTGCAAACGCATACAAGGATATCCAGGATTATGACAAGGCCATAGATTATTATCTGAAAGCCATAAAAATTGATCCTAAGAATTACGATGCTATTACAGAACTTGGACACGCCTATGCTCTAAAGGGCGATTACGCTAAAGCTATCGAAACCTATGAGAAAGCAAAAGCAGTCAAACCTAAACAGCCGAAGGCCTACAACAAACTTGGTAATGTTTTTGATGAACAGAAAAAACCTAAAAAAGCAAAAAAAGAATATGAGGATGCAATAAAAGTTGCTCCAAAAGACCAGGATGCCTATTTCAATCTCGCAAAACAGCGCCTTGAACAGAATGATGTCGCAGGTGCCGTAAAATACGCAAAAAAAGGCGTCGAAGTTAATCCGAATAACGCTGAAGCTCATTATAATCTAGGTAATATTTATTTCAGGGCAAAACAGCACAACAATGCAGATAAAGCTTACAAAAAAGCAATCTCTATAGATTCAGGAAAATCAAAATATTTTAGAGCTCTCGGACAGAATGATCGGGCTCAGGGAAACACGGGATCAGCTTATAATAATTTTGACAAGGCGTTTGAACTTGATAATTCAGATTTCATATCAGCGGAGAACATGGGAGATATTTCATCCTCTAATAAAAATTACCCTGACGCGCTTAAGAATTATGAACGTGCCCTCAAATACAATTATGACGACAAGGAACTTCAGCAAAAATACCGCAATATCAGAAATATACTAGATAAGGAAAAAGAAGCCAGAGATAAAAAAGATAACGGCAAAAATTCTGTTGGCGGCGGATCAGGCGGAAATTCGGGAAGCAGTGACGGGCAAAGCGATTCATCCGACGGCAAATCCGGCAAAGATGATGATTTGAGCGGCAAAGGAAGCTCTTCCGGTAAAAAAGACGACAACATAGAACCGACAAAAACCTCAAATGAGAATGTTGAAAAATACAGAAAACTCGGAGACAAATACCGTCAGGAAAAAAAATACGATGATGCATTAAAGGCTTACAGAAAAGCAACTGAAATAGACAATAATGACGACTATTCCCATTACTGGATGGGAAGATTATATTATCACAACAAAATGGATGATGAAGCAAAAAAATCATTCAACAATTCTGTCGTTGCGAATCCGAAAAACGCTGATGCTCATTACCGTTTGGGACTGATCTATTATGATGAAAAGAAATACAGCGCCGCAATTCAGTCTTTCAACAGAGCTCTTCAGATTCAACCGGAATTCCCGAAAGCTCTCTATTCGAGAGGACTCGCCTATCTCAAATCGGGAGACAAGGCTAATGCGATAAAAAATTTCAAAGGTGCAATTGATCAGGATCCGAAAATGGACAGAGCATATTACAATCTTGGAGATATATACCTATCTAGCAAAAATTATACAGAGGCACTGAATAATTTTACTAAAGATTTATCGATCAGACCCGACAACCCCGGCACTGTTTTTAAAATCGGAGAAACCTATCACGAAATGGGTTCAGTAAACAATGCCACAGATTTTTATAAAAAAACAATCACTCTTGATCCGAATTATTATCAGGCGTATTACAATATGGGCCTTTTGATGAGTCAGAATAAAAAATACAATGATGCGATTGATAATTTCAGCAAGGCAATAGCGATAAAACCTGATGACGTCCCTTCCCTTTATGAAACAGGGAAAGCTTATGAAAGCCTAAATCAGGACGATAACGCAATAGACTACTACACACGTGCGATTAACCGCAATCCGAATTACGATAAAGCTTATATAAACCTAGGAAAACTATATAAGGAAAAGAAACTCTACGAGAAGGCCATTGATCTTTATAAGCAGGCAATCCGGAATAATCCTCGGTCATATGAGGCAAACTTTTCACTGGCTGACACCTATCATTCAGCGAAAATGTATGATGAAGCTATTGATTCATATCAAACAGCGATATCTATTAACCCGATGAAAACAGAATGCCATTATAACATGGGAATGGTTTACCGCGACAAGGGAGATTATGCGAAAGCGGCTTCTTCTTTTGAAAGAGCAGTCCAGCTGAACGGAAAAAACGTTGATGCACACTATGAGCTCGGCATGATTTATTACAGACATCTTAAAAATAATGAAAAAGCATTGTCAGAATTCGAGAAAGTTCTTGCAATAAGACCGGATCATGATGATGCTGATAAAATAAGAAGTACTATAAATCTGTTAAAACAATGACAAAAGCAACCGCTAAATTTTTATTTATTATCTTGTTTCTTTGCTCTTGCGCGGGCAAAGAAACAAGAGTAGACAACGTTAAAAACGAAGGTTTTCTGAATGATGATGAATTCAGAATTATTGTCAAAGGAGAACCGGATAAAAAAGCGCAAGGACTTCTTGCTTCGCGCGAAAGCGCTTTGATTAATTCATATCAGAATGCACGGGATTTTGTTATCAGCGGACTAAAAAGTGAGATGATAAAAACATTTCCGGCTAAAAAAACACAAATTGAATACAATATTGAAATCGCGAATTATCTGGATGCGGCCTATCTTAAGGCAAAACCCGTTGCAGAGTATTACGAATCAAACGGATCACACTGCATAATCATAAAAATATCAGAAAAAAACATCAAGAACTCAATCACAGCTCAAATAAACAATATTTTACAGGCAGGCAATCAATGAAAAAAGTATTATTCGCATTAACTGCAATTATATTCATTTCGGGCTGTGCCGCGAAAGTAGATACTACAAAAACAACGTCAGGAGATTCTGATCTGATAAAAAAGTATCAGAAAGAAGGATTTATTTCGAACAATGAATATGTAACAATAATAATCAAATCATATAATGATTCTTCATCCATGACGGATATAGAAAATCAGATCAAAAACAGAACTCTTTCGAGTTTTCAGAAATATCTTTCTGAAAACGGAAAACAATCCGACAACAACCGCCGTGCCAAAATACTTAATCTGATAAATGACTTCGGAACTTTGAAAAAACTTGAGGACACCCAGTCGAAACGTTTTATTTATGTTCTATCAATCAAAAAAGAAAATCTTAAAGCTTTCGTCAGCGAATTTTAACGGATCTTACCATGAAAAAAATTATTATTTCAATAGCATTATGCCTTTCTTCGGTTATTTATTCAAATGACGAAAACCTTTTGACTGATCCGGCGATTTCATCACAGCCTGATATTATCAAATCTATTCTGGTATCTGAAAAAAAATCTCAAGACTTCAACGAACTCCTCTCTCTTATAAATGAAACGGATGAGATATACGGCTCACTCGGCGAAAAGCTGAATAACGGCGGTAAAATTGTTATTTTCTTTGATCCGGCTCACGGAAAACTTCCCGGAGGAAAATGGCAGGGCGAAACAACTTTTCGAATGAGTTCCGCTGGACTTCCGGAAGAGATATATTCCATTCTGCTTTCAAGGAAACTATATAATCTTTTAAAAAAGAACAAATATATCGAAGTTAAAACTACAGATGATTTCAAGGAAGTTCTTGAAAACAGATCTGAAACATATAAAAATATAACTTTTACGCAAACCATGAAACTTGCAAAAGAAAACAAGGCCTTCATGGTTATCGCGAGCCATCTCAATAATGTCGGCATGCTTTCTAAGGCCGAAGGTCTTGCAAATATCAGGGGAATTCATCTTGTATATTCCGAATCCGGAAGAGCGTATTTATCGCATATAACAAATGTTCAGTCGGGTTTTCTTACTCTCTATAACCGATATGACCCGACAGGTTTTACGGGAATGATTGCAAATTATTTTAAGAAAGAAATGCTTTCTTACGGATATAAATTCAACAACTGGAAACAAGGTGCTGTTGCTGATGACCGATTTCTTTATTTCGCAAATTTTCCTCTTTCACTGATGTTTGAATCAGGTTTTATTTCTAATCCAATTGAAGAAGAATTTTTGAAAAATGAAAAAAACCAGGATGAAATCGCACTTTCTCAGTATAATGCTATTATTAACGCCATTGACGAAAAGTTCGGAGTCGATCTAACCGAGAATTCCATATCAAAATCTAAAACTCAGTTCGACATATTGACTCTGATAAAACTTTCCAAAATGGTTAACTACTATACATCAAAAACAGATCTTGTAAAAGCAGCTAACATCTGTACTTTAATGGATAAAAATTTCAAGTCTTCACGGTTCGAAACAAGCACCGAACCTTACAGAGAAATAAAAAACAGAATTTTATCCGCGAATTACCACATGAATGCCGCATCAGCGAATGCTTCCAAAAAAAGATATTCTGCGGCAAGATATTCACTGCAGAAGGCATTCAATTCTCTCGGCAAAAATCCGTATTATTATCCCGTTAGAGCTGAAATAGCAGCCCGCTATAAGGCTCTTACAGGACGAAACATCAGAAGATCAATGCACTACGGTGATGCGGCTAATGTCGACAACTACTATGAAACAGAGTTTCCTTATCTTGGTTGTCAAAGAGAAAATCATTCACCGACATCGCCTTTCATTCTGATTGTAAGATCAAATCAGACACTGGAAGAAGCTGTCAACTTATCAATTGCACCGAATGATAAATACTGCAGCAAAATACTCGAATCATTGAGAAAAGCCAGAGCCACCGGTTATACCACGCAAAAACGATATCTGGCAAAGAAAAAACGCTATATAAACGTGAGAATTAAGAGATCATATCCTGTCAGATTTACCGAAGGAATATATATTGTTCAATTCAACTCCAATATGTCAGTAAGAAGAGCGGAGAAAGTAAAAATAGTTCCTTTCGATCCGAAACGTTTTCAGAATCAGGAGTACTTTAAAAATTCTTCACTGGCAGTTAAAGAAAAAGATAAATCACTTTGACGAAAAGCTTTACTAAAAGAATTAATCTGTTCGGCGATTATCTTACCGAGAATTATCATGGCAGCATCTTAAAGCTTCCGATAAATGCCGGAATGTCATGTCCGAACAGAGACGGCACTTTGGATAATGCAGGATGTATTTTCTGCTGTGAAAACGGTTCTGCCGCCGCTTCGTGCTCTGAAAATCTCAGCATAACGGAGCAGATGAAGTATGCAATAGAATCCTTCAAACGCGGAAAGTGTTCTCACAAATATATCGCATATTTTCAGGCATACACCAACACATATGCCGACTGTTCAATTTTAAAAAAAATGTATGATGAAGCCGTATCTTTTTCTTCCGACATCATCGGACTTATGATCGGCACAAGACCGGACTGCATCGATGAAGAAAAATCGCAACTGATATCTTCTTATTCAAAAAAACTTCCGGAGGTATGGGTTGAACTCGGTATGCAGTCTGCAAATGATAAATCCCTTTTATTTTTGAACCGACATCACACTCATGAGGACAGCATCAATGCCGTTAAGATTCTTAAAAACTACGGCATAAAAGTTTGCGCTCATTTTATTACCGGGATACCGCATGAAAAATATGTAGATATAATGCATTCAGTTTCTGCTTTCAACGAAATGAATATCGACGGCATAAAACTGCATCATTTCCACGTGATAAAAAACACACCTGCAGAAAAAATGTATGAAAAAGATAAATTCAACCTACTCTCAATGAATGAATACATTTCAATAACATGCGATATTATCGAACGGCTGAATCCGGATATAACGGTTCACAGACTCTCAGCAGACCGCGACATTGAATCTTTGATTGCTCCTGTCTGGGGTCTTCACAAAGGCAGTGTTCAGAAAGGTATTGAAGACGAGCTTAAAAGACGCGGAACATGGCAGGGTTTTTTGTTTGAGAGAGGGATATAAGCCGAATCCTGTTTATGCAGTCATCAATCTTGGCATTACATTACTGCAATGCTCTTTGCGATCTACCCGCGGTCATAAACGAGCAATTTTAAACCGCTTCTTGATCTTGCACCGGATGGGGTTTGCAATGCCGTTTTCATCACTGAAAACGCGGTGGGCTCTTACCCCGCCATTTCACCCTTACCTTCACAAGGAAGGCGGTATATTTTCTGCTGCACTTTCCGTCGCCTCACGACGCCCGGCCGTTAACCGGCATCCCGCTCTATGGTGTTCGGACTTTCCTCACTCCCTTTCGGGCCGCGCGACTGCTCCTCCCTCTCTCACAGAAAGAATCCGCATATGCCCGTCTGAGGTCAATTATATTTTGAAATTCAGAGGTGAGAACACCTGCAGTCGTGACAATTTGTATCATCACCTATCAGTTTTGACGCTATCATGCCGGCAACATTGTACGAACAAAACCTGTAATGACTGTAATGAAGATGAAGACATTTCAATGAAGCGACGTTTAACATTCCGCCTATTCCCTTGTCCATATACTTAATCATTTCATCATCAGGCGCCTTGCCGGTGCACATCCGGAAAAGCTCCTTCCGCAGAAAATAATAATGAGCATGAGCTTCTTTCATCATAGAAAATATTTCCTGATCAGATGCCAAAAGATCAGTTATGGATGTAATGTAACCGAGAGATTCGAAATCATGAAGCTTATCATTTAGATAAGGACAAGTCAGCCATATAGGCGTTGATAGATAGCCGGCATTTATTTCACCGTCTTCGCCAAAAGGATTAAAAACTGCAATCGTAGGATAATTATATTTGCATCTTGCGGCAACGGCGTATAGATTTGCTTTCTTTCCGCCAAGCTGGGCGGAAACGACAGCAGAATCCTCAGGGGCAGCCTTCTTTAACTCAGAGAACATCCGAATCTTCCTTTTTTATTTTCATAAAGTAAAAAAGCAGTGAAATAACTGATACAACAAACCATACAATGCGGAGATTTTTTATAAATTCGACCTTTTCCCTGTCTCTGACATATTTAGGTACATCCGTATTTTTTTTAGACGCATTTTCAAACGCAATGAGTTTCTCTCCGTTTGAAAGGTAAAAATGGTTACGGCTTTCCGCTTCAGATATATCATCTTTATGATTTTCAAGAATATCACGCAGAAAAGCGTTCTCTCCGGCAAGATAAGAATTGATTCCTTCGAGATACGACTTTTCTGCAGAAAGACGCCTGCGCTCAAGAATTCCGCTTTCTCCGAAAACAAAAATATAGATTCCTGCAAGCAGAATCAAAAGCAGAAAAAAACCCTTGTTATCAAACTTCAATATTGTAAAAAACCTCTTTTCCGCCGTATTTCGCACTTTCATCAAGAAGCTCTTCTATGCGAAGCAGCTGATTATACTTAGCAACCCTGTCTGTTCTTGATGCTGAACCTGTTTTAATCTGCCCTGTGTTAAGTGCAACAACCAAATCAGAAATTGTAGTATCTTCCGTTTCGCCTGATCTATGAGAAACTATCGCAGTATAACCCGCACGCTTAGCCATCTCAATCGCGGCGACAGTTTCTGATAAGGTTCCGATTTGGTTTACTTTTATCAGAATGGAATTTGCAATTCCGAGATCAATTCCTTTTTTAAGCCTTTCAGTATTTGTCACAAAAAGGTCATCTCCCACAAGCTGAACTTTCTTACCGATTCTTTCAGTAAGTTTTTTCCATCCGTCCCAGTCGTCTTCAGCCATACCGTCTTCAATTGAAATGATCGGATACTTTCCGACCAAATCTTCCCAATAATCTACCATCTCCTCGCTTGAAAGTTCACGGCCGCTGCTTTTCTTGAAAATATATTTCTTTCTGGCGGCATCATAAAATTCACTAGAAGCCGGATCAAGTGCTATTGCAAAATCCTTATCTCTGCCCGGCTTATATCCGGCTGCATTTACAGCTTCAATTATCATCTTCAACGGGTGTTCATTATCTTTCAAATTAGGCGCATATCCGCCTTCGTCGCCTACAGCAGTTGAATAATTTTCAGCCTTTAGAATCTTCTTTAAAAAATGAAATACTTCGGCAACCATTCTTACAGCTTCTTTGAAATTCTTCGCTCCGACAGGCATAATCATATATTCCTGAAGATCTATAGGTGCGTCCGAATGAGCGCCTCCGTTTAGTATATTTGACATCGGCACGGGAAGTTCACATGCCGATATTCCGCCTAGATAGCGGTAAAGCGGCATTCCCATGCTGTCGGCTGCGGCTTTAGCGACAGCCATCGACACACCGAGAATCGCATTCGCGCCAAGTTTCTCTTTATTTTTAGTTCCGTCGAGCTTAAGAAGCTCTCTGTCAATTTCAATCTGATCAACAGCGGGCATTCCGCACAAAGCATCGGCGATAATATTATTTACATTATCAACTGCATTCTGAACACCTCGTCCGAGATAACGGGAGGTATCACCGTCACGAAGTTCTACCGCTTCATGAGCTCCTGTCGAAGCACCGCTTGGAACAGCCGCGCGTCCGAACCCACCGGATGAAAGCGAAACATCAACTTCAACGGTTGGATTTCCTCTCGAATCCAGAATCTCTCTTGCCTGAATATCTTCTATATACATAAATCCCCCCTTGTAATAATTGATATTTTTACTGCACGGCATTAAAAGCTTGATGTTTTATAATATATAACCTTAATTGGAATAAATCAATATTTTCAGATAATTGCAACAAAAATATTATCCTGCAGGAATCATGAATGGAATATAAAACTTCAGCAAAAATAGAAGAAGCTCTCGAATTAAGACGCTCGGGAAGAATGCCTGAAAGATTCAGGAGAAAATTCAAGTTTTCGCGCGTATTCATGATAGGAAACATAGTCCTTCTAGTAATAGTTTTTGCGGTAGTTCTGAATTTCATGAGAGATAATCCGTATACATCTACAACTTTTCATGTTGGCGATGTTCAATACAGATTTACGGCAAATATCAACAAAGACGGAGCGTTAACCGTTATAAGCACTTTGAAAGCCGATGAACCGGTACAGATTGAATTCGAAAACGGAATATCTGAAATACTGCTTTACGCAGAAGGAAAAGAGATTAAACGTTTCACATTCGGCAAGGAAAAAACCGTTCTATCGATTGAATCCGGCGAAACAAAACTCTTTCAATCCGAAATCACAAGAAATGAGCTTGAATCCCTTCTCAAGGAAAACGGAGTGATAAGCGATAAAAACAAATCAATCGTTTCTTTTATAAAACGTTTCTCAAAAATGAAAGCCGTATTCATAATTAAAAAGAAAGAACCGGTAAAAGCCGAGCTCGAATTTACAGCGGGAGTTTAACATGAGACCTGAATGGAATGACTACTTCATGAAAATTACTGAAGATGTAGCTACCCGCTCTACATGCGTACGAAGAAGCGTTGGAGCCGTAATAGTCAAGGATAAGAGAATTCTGACTACAGGTTATAACGGTGTTCCTAAGGGGATTACACATTGCACTGAAGAAACCTGCATAAGAAAACTTTACAACATCCCGTCAGGCGAAAAACATGAACTATGCAGGGGGCTTCACGCCGAACAGAACGCAATAATTCAGGCATCATATCACGGAGTATCAATAAAAGACGCCGATATTTATGTAACGCATCAACCCTGCGTCATTTGTACAAAAATGCTGATAAACAGCGGAATAAATCATTTCTTTGTGAAAAATCCGTACAATGATCCTCTGGCTGCAGAAATGGCAAAAGAAGCCGGAATTAAAATAACAATCATCCCCTGAACGAATGTTCTGCCGGAAGCTTCAGAACGAAAGACGTGCCTTTTCCCTTGACGCTGTAGCAATGAATTGAACCGAGCAGAGTCTTGGTTACAAGATTATAAACGATATTGAGGCCGAGTCCGGTTCCGCCCTGTCCTCTCCTTGTCGTATAAAAAGGTTCAAAGATTCTGTCTATTTTATCTTCATCAATTCCCTTGCCGTTATCAGACAAGGTTAAAATCACATATCCGTTCAGCTCAACGATATTGATTCTTATAAGTCCCTTGAAATTTTTATCGAAGGCGTGAATAATCGAATTCATCACAAGATTAACTATAATCTGAGAAAATGCTCCGGGGAAACTTTCAATTTCAATTTCGTCAGTTGCATCATATTCAATTACATGCGGCAAATTTTTTATTTTCGGATTCAGACTTATAAGTACTTCGGAAATATATTCCTTGAGCTCAAACCTTCTTTTTTCCCATGTGGCCCGGTCAGCGGCAATCTGCTTGAAACTCTGAACCAATTCTGAAGCTTTTGTCAGATTCAAATATATTATTTCAGCCGTTTCCGCGCTTTCTAGAATATAATTTGACAAAGCGGTTTTTGTCAGGCTGGAAGATTCAAAAGATTTAATCACATTCTTTGTCAGAGAATTAAGATGAGTCACTGCAGTAATGCAAATGCCGACCGGAGTATTGATCTCGTGGGAAACGCCGGCAACGAGTTCGCCAAGAGAAGCCATTTTCTCGGCCTGGATAAGTTCTTTTGATCTGATATTGACTGTTTCTTCAAGATCGGCATTTTGCTGCTGGAGCCGCTTAAACGCTTTTTTAAGCCTGAGAACCATGAAATTAAAACCCATTGCAAGACGGGCTATTTCATCTGTTTTTTTAACTTCACAAGTTTTCATATCGCCGAGAGAAATTTCCCTTACAAAATGATTGATAGATTCAACCGGCTTAGTCACTGTATATCTGAAAGCGATTGCTATACAAACAAGAATAAATCCGCCTGTAATAAGAATACCTATAAACATATTTTCAAGATATGAAGCGTTCGTCCTGTTAAATAAATGATCAGAATAATATATTTTTACCAAAGCAAGCGGCTTGTAATTATAAACGGCGTATATTTCATCTGTAAAAAATATATTCTTATCCTGTACTTTATCATTAATGATTTTACCATCATTATTTTTGGACAGATAAAGACTAAAAGGTTCAGAATCCGTTTTTAGAATTTCGATATCGGCACCGAGAACTGTTTTTTCTGAAAATATTTCAGTCATGCTTTCGAAAGTAACAACCGGAACTGATTCAATCTTTGCTGCAATTTTTTCAGCATATATTTTTGACTTGGCATTCAGCCTGTAAAGAGCATATTCTTTTCTTTCATTATATCTGAATTGGAAATTAACAATACCGGAAACGGTCAGCGCTATAATTGTTATAACGGACACGGTTAATGCGAATTTAACTGAAAGTTTATCGGTGAAGAACGAGATAAGTTTCATAGCAGTATTCTAAATCAATACATTTGTTATTTCAAGCTAAAATGAATTCAATTCTTTGCATTTTTTAATATTGACCCTCCTGTTACAGGAGAGATTATATAAAAAGGACCGGGAATGATTTTTCGGGGAAACCCGGAGAAGTATCTTACCGAAATTCAGTTTATTATTGAAGAAAACTGACCGATAATTAAGGGGGGCTCCAGGCTGGTCCCCTTTAATTGTGCAATATTAATGGAGTATTCGGATATAATCTGATGATTAGAAGAAAGAAAAACAACATCGCCTCGGAATTTATCGATTCTGAAGGAAAAAAATGGATCCAAAGTTCCGCGGATGACATCTTTTCTTCTGATGAAATAGGAAAAATAATACGCTCTATTGAGAAAGAAAAAAGCACAGGCGAAATTGTGCTCGCTTCAATCGATTTCAAAAAAGTTAACAAGGAATACTACGAGGCTGTTGAAAACTTAAACAGAGAACTTAAAAAAAAAGACATGCTTCTAAAAAAGCTCGCTACCGAAACTAAGATTCTAATAGACAGAAAAAACAAAAAGCTTTATGAACTTATCGAATACATCAAAAAGCTTCATATTCTCATCAAGAACATGGATTCCGGTAATCCGAACTCACGAATAGAATTGAAAGAAACTGTATATGTCCCCGCAAAAGAAGCGGAAGAAGAAATATTATTCGAAAAAGTCAGAGAATACTTCCTTGACGAAAACGGCAACGAAATTGAGTAATATCCGGAGTACGGGCGAAGTCCGTTATAATTCCGGAGATGCTGATGTCTTTAAAATTTTATAACACATACACACATACAACAGAAGAGTTTATACCAGGCGGAGTAAAAAAGAATTCACCCGCTGAATATGATGCCGTTTCAATTTATTCATGCGGCCCGACTGTTTATTCATATGCGCATATCGGAAATTTCAGAACATTTACATTGAACGATCTGCTTAGAAGATATCTCAAATATTCAGGCTATAAAGTCGAACATACGATGAACATTACCGATGTCGACGACAAAACTATCAAGGGCGCCAACGAAAACGGTCTCTCTCTTAAAGATTTTACGGAAAAATATACAGAAATTTTCTTTGAAGACCTTGCTAGCCTGTCAATCGAACAGTTCGAACATTATCCGAGAGCTACTGACAACATTGATTCGATGGACGATATAATCGAACGCCTGAAAGAAAAAGATCTCGTCTATGAAAAAGACGGTTCACTCTATTTTTCAATAGCTAAATTTGAAAGTTACGGCAAACTCAGCAATCTTGAAAAACGCGAAACCATCAGCGGAGCAAGATACGACGCCGATGAATACGAGAAGGACGACGCGCGCGATTTCGCACTTTGGAAAGCTTCCAAGGAAAACGAGCCTTCTTGGAAGATAAAATCAATGGACGGCGGAAGACCCGGTTGGCATATCGAATGTTCTGCAATGGTCAGAAAAATATACGGCAAAACAATCGACATTCATACAGGGGGAGTCGATCTGATATTTCCGCATCATGAAAACGAAATAGCTCAGAGCGAAGCCGCATACGGCGAACCTTTTGCAAGATACTGGCTCCACTGGGAACACCTTCTTGTTGAAGGAACCAAGATGAGCAAGTCAAAGGGCAATTTCTACACACTCAGAGATCTAACAGATAAAGGTTATTCACCGAGATCTATTAGATACCTTCTGCTTTCAGCTCATTACAGAAAACAGCTCAACTTTACGCTTGAAGGACTCAAAGGTGCAGAAAGTTCGCTTGAAAAAATCGACAACTTCATCACAAGACTCAATTCAGTTAATGTCGGAGAAACCAGCCGAAACAAAGCCGTGAAAGACGCGGTTGAATTATATCTCAAAGATTTTTCCGAAAGTATGGACAATGATCTCAATACATCCGGCGCTTTCGGCGCGTTTTTTGAATTCATGCATGCAGTAAATCCACTGCTTGACAGTACAATATCAAAGGAAGACAAAGAAGAAATTCTTTCAGCTATAAAAAAAACAGACATGGTATTCGGGTTCATTTTTTCAGACACGAAAACTATAGATGCGGAACTTGAAAAACGCGTAAACGCACTCATTGAAGAAAGAAAACAGGCGCGTATTGATAAAAACTTCAAACGTTCCGACGAGATTCGCGACGAACTGCTCGCTGAAGGAATAATTCTTGAAGACGGAAAAGAAGGAACAAGATGGAAGCTAAAAAAATGATTCCGGGGAGAAACCCCGTTTTTGAATATCTGCAGACTGACGCAAAACCGGAAGCGCTATATCTTTCGGATTCGGCACAGGGCAAAGTCGTAGACTCAATTCTTCAGGCGGCAAAAAAGAAAAGTGTCAAGATAATCAAATGCGACAATAAAACATTAGACGAAATGTTCGCCGGAAACCATCAGGGAGTCATTCTAACCGCCAAACAGACTTCAGCCGGAATTGACCTCAAGGCAGTAGCCGCAAAAAACGGCATCATCGTTCTTCTTGATCAGATAACCGATCCGCATAACACAGGTGCGATAATCCGTTCGGCTGAAGCATTAGGCGCAGACGGAGTCGTAATGCAGAAAGTCAATTCAAGCGGAATAAACGAAACCGTAATAAAAACTTCAGCAGGCGCGACAGCATACATTGATGTAGAAATAGTATCAAACATCGCACAGTTTATTGACCGCGCAAAAGACGCGGGATTCTGGGTAATCGGCACAAGCGGAGAAGCGCAGAAAAATGTCAGAGAACTGAAAGACACAAAGCCTGCAGTCATTGTTATCGGAGCGGAAGGAAGCGGAATGCGCAGACTCACTCAGGAGAAATGCGATTTTCTGGCGAAGATTCCGCTTAAAGGAAAAATGTCTTCACTAAACGCATCGGTCGCCGCAGGAATAACTCTTTACGAATTTCTCTGCTGATTATGCCGCAGTATTACAGCTTCATACGGATTAAGAATCTTCGATTCTGTCACCTTTGAAAACGCATCGGTAGAGAAAACAATTTCCGCGTCATGACTGTGCGGAAAATACTGCTTAATACTGTTATCAAAATTAAGCGCTATTTCAAACTCATCACCGCGCAAATAAGAAATAACACCGGAATCTCCCTTTTCTAAAAATACGATTTCCCCGCGTCTCAGATTATATTCATTCCGCCGAAGAGAAATGAGAAACCTGTACAGATTAAGGAGCGAATTTTTTTCATCAATCTGTTTAGAAACATTTCTTTTCCAGTAGTCAGAATTTACCGGAAGCCATGGAACACCTGTTGTAAATCCTGCATTATCAGAATTCTGCCACTGCATCGGAGTTCTTTCGGGATCGCGCCCTTTAAAAAACGGCCAGTACTTTTTGCCGAGAGGATCACGAAGCTTTGAACGGCTGATCTTTCCGTCACGCATACCGATTTCCTCGCCGTAATACACAAACGGTGTTCCCTTCAATGTCAAAAGAAGCACGGCAAGAATCCGGCATCTTTCATCTGTATGGTTCTTTTTATAAAATCTTGAAGCCTGACGCGGCTGATCGTGATTCGAAAGAACATGACACGGCCACCCGTCAGCGGGAACAAGCTCAAGCCAGTTTGAAATTTTTTTATAAAATGCTTTCGCGTTCCACTTAACATACATCAGAGAAAAGTCAAATGCCATATCCAGCTGATCTTTTCCGCTTCCGAGAAATTCTGAGGACAGACGCGGATCTCCCGGCGGAGGCGAAAACACCTCACCTACGCTCATCCTTTCAGGATAACTATCCAAAAGCTTTCTGAAATCTTTTAGCACATCATGAGTCTCAGGTCTATTGCGGTCATAGATATGATTCTGCATGTCATATATACGGGGAGAATAACCGATCGTATAGGGATTATTTCTGAGCTTTTCATCTTTAATAAACCAGTTGACCACATCAAGCCTGAAACCATCAATGCCCCGGTCGAGCCAGAATTTGATATCATCAAAAACCGCATCACGCAGTTCATTATTTCTCCAGTTGATATCAGGCTGCTGCTTCAAAAATGAATGCAGATAATATTCACCGGTAATCTTGTCATATTCCCACGCGCGGCCCCCGAATGCAGCTCTCCAGTTATTCGGATATTTTCCGCGCCTGCTCTTTTTCCAGATATACCAATCGCGTTTGGGATTTGTCTTTGATGAACGCGATTCAACAAACCACAGATGACTGCTTGATGTATGATTCATCACAAGATCGAAAATAATTTTTATATTTTTTGCATGAAATGTTTTTATCAGTTCATCGAAATCGGCTTCAGTTCCGAAAATGGATTCTATGCGGCGGTAATCTTTTATATCATAACCGAAATCATCCATGGGACTTCTGTTGATCGGCGAAAGCCAGACTGCGTCAATGCCGAGATATTCGAGATAATCAATCTTTTCAATTATGCCCCGGATATCGCCGATACCGTCGCCGTTAGAATCATAAAAAGATCTGGGATAAATCTGATATATTACCCCGTCTTTCCACCATATCCTTTTGTCATTAGAGATACTCATGACTCATTTTCACAGCACGTCATCTTTTGTAAATTTAAAAAGACAGGCTGAATAAAGAATTTATATTTTCTTAATATGGATGATTACAGTTGAATCATTTGTTAATTATATCCCTCTTCAGCATTACCATGTCTATTAACTGAATTCCGTTTTCATAAATCGGCTCCGGGAAATTATCTATGAAAAAATTCTTTTTTCTTTCATAGATTTCAAATCCGCATTTTTCATAAAGCTTTATCTGCCGGATTCCCGCGTCGCCTGTGCCGATTATCACACGTTCGTATCCGTTTCTTTCCGCATTGTCAATTACAGAGTTCAGCATCAACTTGCCGAAGCCTCTGCCGCGGAATTCTTCAACTACCGCAATATTCTTGATTTCAATTATACCGGCACTGATTACGGAAACCGCACAAACGCCAACAGGTTTATTATCACACAAAAGAAGGTAAATAGAACATTCATGAATATATTTATCAATTGATTCGATTGTCTCATCGGCAAGGAGCAGAAGATTATACGGAATTTCACTGCGATCGGGCACAAGCTGCATTTTCGTTTTAATGTCTGAATTATCAAATAATATTATATCTAACATCAAAAAATACCTTCCAAATCGGACATTACTACTTAACAACATCAAACAGAAACGGATAGAAACAAACCATCTGACATAGATATTATTTAATCAGACTAATGACAAGTCTTTTGCAGATTTATGACAATGAAGATTCGGCTAAAACGCTTGAAAAAAGGCTTTTCGAAGTTAAAGCTATTCTAAAATGAAAAATTATATTTTTTTAACTCACTTACCTGAACAAGAAAGAGCATATTCTTTATATCTTGCTCCCAACTAAAAAAATCTGCTCCTCGGAGCAGATTTTTTTATAATTCTTCACTGATCTTTATTCATTTTTCATTATCAATTGTAAAAAACGGCTAACGCCGTTTTTTACCTGCTCCTACAGAAGCGGAAGCCGATGTAGGAAGCTTCTTTAAACGGGCGGGTACTAGTCACGATGCCAATCTGGATGTTGTCGGGAGTTTCAGCAAAGGCACCACCACGCATAACCCGGTACGAACTAGCATATAAAGGATCCCATTCGTAGCACCACTCCCAAACATTTCCGCTCATATCATAAAGACCCAAAGCATTCGCACCACTCACTCCCTTACTTTTTACTACGACCGTGTTTGAAAATCCGTAAGCTATAACTGCTGAGGTCGCTGAAGCATTACTATAATCCGCTGTAGCGCCGCTCGCGCTATTACCCTTCGTGTAATATGGGTTACTGTAACCAGATACGGTATTTATGGTGTTAGTTCCCCTGTAACGCGCTGCAAATTCCCATTCCATATTACCGGGCAATCGAAAACCTTTCGCTCTTGAATTAAAATAAGGAGTGTCCGAACTACCTGCTGTAGAATTTATCGATGCGCTATAGCTACCGTCTGCTGAACTTCGTATCGGAATTGTGTAACCTGCATCAGAGCAATAGACCACCGCCAGATCGTCCGAAGATCCGTTATTGGCATTGTAGTACTCTGTAAGCGCATTACACCATACGATAGTGTCACGCCAGTTTATCATTGTTACAGGTTCCTGTTTAGCTGCTGTCGGATCTGCGCCGATTGTACCGTCATTACCCTCACGTCCCGCATTCGCAAATATATATTTTCCTGCTCCACGCTCTGCATTTGTCGCCCAGTCGTACACTTCTTTCCATAGCTCGTAGGTCACCTCGGTCTCGGCCATGATGAAACAAGCCGGTACATTCGCGGAACCGGAGTCATCAACTCTAGTAGGAAAAGTATTAGAAGTCAGAGCATCAGGAGTCACAATCAACTTGAATTCTTTTCCAGTTACAAATGTTATAGTAGTCGTACTTCCAATAGTCACTTCTGTAAGCGAAGGAAGCGCAGTTTCCGTTCCCGGAAACACTGCAGTTATTACACCAGAATTGGCACTATTCTTTACGGTTGTTGCTCCGCTTACTGTGAAGTAATCAGCGCTGATTCCGTTAAATGTATAACCCGATTTTGCTGTTAATGTGATAGTAGCAGTATAAACAGTGCTAGCTGAAAATTTCACGGGTGAACCGTTCCAGCTGATAGTTCCTGTAAATTGCGCTGTTTCGGTAATCGATGTCCCCGGTACAGCATCACGTACAGGAGCGATAACTCCCGGAATAGCCTTTATATTTACAACTGCCGGAGGTGCAGATCCTGTAGCAGGGAATTCTGCTGTTATGATTCCTGAATCTGCGTCATTAGTTACTACTGATGCACCGGATACTTCAAAGAAGTTATCAGAAACACCTTCCAGAGTATATCCGTCTTTTGCAGTAAGCTCTATCGTCGCAGTATAAACCGTGTTAGCTGAAAATTTCACAGGTGAAGTGCTCCAGCTTACCGCGCCTTTAAACTGTGCGCTCGCCGTAATAACCGAAACAGGTATTTCTCCGCATGCCGGAGGCGTCACACCATTAATAACAGAAATCGATATAGTTTTATCGCCGCCAGGGTTTTCAGGATTTCCCGGATCATCACTTCCACCGCCGCCTCCGCCGCAGGCAGGAAATCCAAGCATCACCGCATAAATCAGCAAAGCTGACAATTTAAACTTCTTCATAATAACTCCTGAAAATAATGATTATTAAAACAAATTTTGTTTAAGCATACATATTGAGTGTTAATGTTTGAACACTTGTTACTATTTTATTTTCAAATGTCAAGGTTTATACAAATCACCCCAAACCACTTTTTGAAATAACGAAGGGCTTAAAGAACTGAATCAATGGAATATTTCTTATAAACAGCATCCATTCTTACTCCTCTCTCCTTTATTAAAGGAGAGAGGCCGGGAGAGAGGATTATTCATTAATTTACTGCTTCAGGAAAAGATGAATGATATCAAGAACATCTAAAACATTCGGCGAAGCCGAATACTAAGGCGGTAGGAGAACCGCCATCGAGGCGCTTCACTCGCAAACAGGAAGTTTGCAAAAAAGCGCCTCGTTAATTCGCGCAGACTATCGCAGTCATTTCGTAGAAATGCGCGAGAGTTCTGTCGCGACAAAAGCCGGGAGTGGGATCTCAAAGGCGCTAGCCTTTGACAACAAGTCCGATGCCCGGACATCTTTGAATATTATTGCATGAGACCATGCGATTTTGAATTCTTAAGGCAAAGCCTTAAGCGGCTCTCCGGCACCCGGAAAAACAACTGCCTCATCGCCTTCGATGATAAACTTTGTTTTAAACCGAGAACTTAAATTTTCAACTTTCTTTAAGAAAGCGGCGGATTCTTCACCCGTCAACGGAAACGGCTGAAACCGCATCTTGTAATTATCGCCTTCAATCGGAATTACGCGGACTTCAGAGATATTGCCGTCTTTGATCTTGACCGCACCGAAAATATTCGGCATGTATTTCTGATTATAATATCCATTTACAGCGTTTCCGAGTGAATAGAACACAGGCTTGCCTTTATATATTTCTACTCCCTGCGGAACGTGAGGATGATGACCGATTATTCCGTCAGCACCTGCATCAATATACTTATGAGCCTGTTCTATCTGTTCGGGTTTAATCTGAGTTGAATGTTCAATTCCCCAATGAAGCGAAATAAAAACAAGATTATCCTTCGTCTTGTGTTTTCTTATGTCTGAAATTATTTTTTCATCATTTATTTGTGCAGATCCGTATTTTGATCTTTTTGCGTAATAATACGAAGGCGGAAGATCATTGTATGCAAGAAACAAAATCTTTCTATTACCGGATGAAATCACGGCTGGTTTCCGCGCTTCTTCTTCATTCATTCCGGCTCCGCAGTACGCGATATTATTTTTTTTAAGAAAGTCAATCGTGTCGATTAAGCCGTCTTTTCCGTAATCAAGAATATGATTGTTCGATAATGACACAACATCCAATCCGAGTGAAGGAAGAAAAGAAGCGCAAAAATAACTCGTGCGGAAAACCCATGCTTTGTTTGTCACGGGTTTTCCTCTTTCCGTTATTGAAGATTCCAGATTCGCAAAGACAAGATCATACTTATCAATCAAAGGCTTTATACGCCGGTACGGATAATCCGCGCCTTCATTCCTTGTGAAATGCTCGATATTAATTCCTGTTAGAAAATCGCCCATAAAAAGAATTGTGAATTCTTCTGATTTTGTCTCACTGCAGAAAAGAAAAAATGAAATAAGTATTATGATATATTTTTTCATATGATTTCTCCGCGCGGATTAGCTCCTGAATCAAGCAGTCTAACATGAGCTGTTTTTTTATCTGTTTTATCTGATATCTTCATGTGAATATAATTTCCGCTTAACGCTTCGTCATCTTCAATAACTGAAGATAGAAGTTTTCCGACGAATCTTTCGCGGTAGTTTTTCATAAGAGTGTCACCGAGTTTCTTGAGTCTGGAAGCGCGCTCTGAAATGATGTTTTTCTCTTCCATTTTCATGCATGCAGAAACAGTTCCGGCTCTCGGCGAATAAGTAAACTGATGAATATATGAAAATTGAGCTTCATTTGCAATTTTTATGGTCTCATCAAAGTCTGCTGATTTCTCAGACGGATATCCAACCATAATATCCGTGCCGACGGCTATATCATCATTAACTCTCTTAATTCTTTCGACGCTTTCGATGAATTGTCTTGGCGTATACGGTCTATTCATTTCAGAAAGAACCTTCGCACTTCCAGACTGAAGCGGCAGATGAATATGAGGCGCTATCTTTTCATGCGAATAAATTTCGGCAAGAGCATCCGTCAGATGAAGCGGTTCGATTGATGTGATGCGTATTCTGAAATCACCGTCTAATGAAGCTATTTTCGAGGCAAGGGATGCGAGATCGAGTCCGTCGTCATTATACTTGCCGATAGTAATTCCGGTGAGCACAATTTCGGGAGTTTTATTATCAATGAGTATCTTTGCTTCATCAATAATTTCCGAGGCACTGCGGCTTCTAGGAACTCCGCGCACGGACGGAACGATGCAGTATGAGCATTTTCCGTCGCATCCGTCCTGAATTTTCAAGAATGATCTTGTTCTGCCGAAGAGTGAAAAGAAAGATTCACCTGAAGCTGACGGCTCCAGATCGAGAATGAGATTTTCTTTTTCATCATTGGAATAAACCGCTTTTACACCCGGAATGGACAAAACGGATTCACGGTCTCTTGAAACAAGACAACCGGTAACAAAAACATCACCGGTTTGCGCTGCACGCCTTATATAATTTCTGCATTTTTTGTCGGAATTATCTGTAACCGTGCAGGTATTTACGATTACAGCATCGCATTTTTCTCCGAATGGGAGTTCAATCCAGCCGCATCTTTTCAATGCGCCTGAAATGCGCCCCGAATCATACTGGTTGAGCTTACATCCGAGAGTCTTTACGGAAAAGGTTTTGCTCAAGCCTTTTCCTTTCTGAACTTAACCGCGGCTTCCACAAAGCTTTTGAAAAGCGGATGTGATTTAACAGGCTTCGACTGAAATTCGGGATGATATTGAACCGCATAAAACCATCTGTGGTTCGGAAGCTCAATTGTTTCAACCAGTTTAGGGTTTGGATGAAGCCCTCCGAAAACAAGAC
>JAEWVM010000024.1 GCA_023396615.1 Spirochaetota bacterium
TGATAAGGCCTCTGCTTTTTGAAACAATTACCGGAAATCCGGTTTTTACGGATTCTTTTGTCCGAGATTATAAGCTAATGGGTCATATAAAATTGAAGGAGAATGCTTCCATTCTCGTAATAGCTCCTGCTACGGCAAATATAATAGGAAAAATCGCTAACGGAATTGCAGATGATTTGCTTTCAACGACATTTCTATCTGTAAAATGCCCGGTTATTGCTGCACCGGCAATGAATCCCGATATGTGGAAAAATTCTGCAGTGACGCACAATATTGAAATTCTAAAAAAACGCGGAGTTCATATCATAGAACCCGTTGAAGGCACAGTTGTATGCGGTGATGAAGGAACAGGAAAACTCGCGGATATAGAGCAGATATATAATGAAACTAAAAAACTTATCTGACAAGAAAATTATAGTCAGTGCCGGCGGAACCATAGAGATGCTTGATCCGGTCAGATTTATGACAAACAGGTCATCCGGCAAGATGGGAGTCTCAATAGCGGATGCGGCTTATAAAGCTGGACTGAACACGGTTCTTATTGCCGGCAATGTTGACAAGAATCTTCTTAGCGGCAAGAAATACGAAATTATAAAAGTGTTATCGACTCGGGACATGCTTGATGCAGTTAAAAATCAGCTCTGTGATAATGCTCTATTAATAATGGCCGCAGCTCCGGCTGATTATTCTTTCAAGGAAATATCTTCTGTTAAAATTAAAAAAAAGTCGGATGAACTGAACATCACACTTGTTAAAAATCCTGATATCCTGATGGAATCGAACAAAATAAAGCAAAATAATAATTTCAAAAAACTTATTCTTGCCGGTTTCGCGGCTGAGACAAATGATCTTGAAAAATACGCACTTGGTAAACTAAATGAAAAGAATCTTGACCTTATATGTGCAAATGACGTTTCAACTTCGGAAAGCGGATTTGAATCTGATTACAATAAAATAACAATTTATTTTAAAAATGGATTGAAAAAAGAACTGAGCATGGCTCTAAAAAAAGATATTGCTAAATTTATTTTAAAAAATATAGATATATATCTTGGTGAAACTAATGATAAATGATATTTCCTGTATAGATTCTGCGGGCGAACTGATTAAAAAAATCAGACAGAGCCAAATCAGCGAAACCGATGCTATAAGTGAAATTGAGATTATTGAAGATAATATAACAGCAGAGTTGAAAAATCTCAAAGAGTCGGTTTCGGTTCAAACACTGCTTGGCCTGCTTTCTTCGGAGAATTTTTCATTTTTTTCGGGTATATACGATTTCGAAAAATCTGTTATAATAGAATATTCCGGTGAAAAATCACTAGCTGATAAAATCTCAGCTGCTAACAGCATTAAAGCCGGCGAAAAGATCAGCGTTGAAGGAATAAGTTCACCTCTTTATATAAGCAGAAAATATAATTCACATTCGGTTTGTTCTCTTTCGTCATCAGATTATTTTGATGAAAAGAGTTTCAGTAAATTTGCAGAATATATACTTGATATTTATAATTTCCAACAGAGCAATAAATCCGATTTAACAGGAACTTTTTCATCCATACTGAAAGAATTTTCTTCCTTTACAAGCAATAAGAAAGGATTTTGTGAAATATTCAGAATTTCAAATCTCAATAACACTTTTTCACATACCGGTTTTCATAATATAATGAAAGTCTGTGCAGAGCTGAAAAAATACTTCAACAATAATGATGAAGAAAGCAGATTGTTCGCTTTATCACCTGACATTTATCTGTTAATTAGAAACAATCCCGATAAATTGATAGATAATCCGCATTTTGAACTGCAGAATATACCGCTAAAAATTGACAAAAGAATTATCGAAATCAGGGGAAAAGAACAATATGCGGATTTTTTGCGTCATATTTCCGGTTAAGTTTTTACTGTTTAACCAGAAATTTGCGGCTCATCAGAACAAGAAAAAACGTAGCGATTACGAAAAGAACTGAAAGTGAATTGATAACAGCCGGAAAACCGTGTTTCATCATGCTGTAGATGTATCCGGGAAGAGTTGCTGCACCTGCGCCGGAAACAAAGAATGTTATAACAAAATCGTCAATAGAAAGAGTAAATGCCATAATTCCTCCGGCAAGAATTCCGGGAAAAACCAGCGGAATTACAACAAGCCGCATTGCGTTGAATCTGCCTGCCCCCAAATCAAGAGCCGCTTCATAAAAAGAAGAATCAAAATCCTGCAGTCTTGCCAGAACCACCATTGCAACGTAACTGATACTGAAAGTCACATGAGCAAGAAATACCGTCATAAGCCCAAGCTGTATTTTTACGGCAACAAAGAATATAAGAAGACTCATCCCTATCAGAATATCCGGTACAACCAGAGGCGAAAAAAGAAGCATGCGGTGAATGGTCTGAAAACGCGATTTATATTTTTCAAGAGCAAAAGCGGCTACCGACCCCAGAATCATTGATAAAACTGCTGAAGAAAGAGCTATTAAAAGAGAATTAACAAATGCAGACCAGATATTCTTATCCGCAAATAATTTTGAATACCAGACAAGCGTAAAACTTTTCCATTCACCGCCGAACCGAGCGCTGTTAAATGAATTGATTGCGACAATCACTACAGGCAGATAAAAAAATACCATGACGAATAATGTTATGAGTAATGCGAATTTTCCTCTTTTCATTTAGCCTTACCCGTAAGAGCGGCCTTACGCTGCCATAGAGCTGCGAAAAAAATCGGAATAAATACTGTAAGCATCAAAAGCGCAGAAAGAGCCGAAGCATGAGGAAGATTGCGGTCAACAAAACTTCTCTGGGCTATTTTACTGCCTATCATTTCAACCGAAGCTCCGCCGACCAGCTCAGGAATAACGTATGAACCGAGAGAAGGAATCAGAACAACGATAAATGCCGCTACAATTCCGGAACTGATTCCGGGTATGAATACCTTTCTGAAAGCCTGAAAGCGGCTTGCTCCGAGATCCCTCGCCGCTTCAATCAGTGAAAAATCGAATTTTTCAGCTGCGGCATAAATAGGAAGTATTGCAAAAGGGAGATGTGAATAAACAAGAACAATGAGAACAGTTTCTGGTCTGTACAATAGAATCGAATTTGCATCAGCAAGTGATAATGTAACTAGAATTTTTTTTATAAAACCGTCAGGATGAAGAAGAACTTTCCACGCTATTATTCTTATCAGAAAATTTGTCCAGAAAGGAACAATTACAAGAACAAGGAATATTTCACGCATTCTTTTTCCTGTTCGGGCTATATAATAACCCACAGGAAGAGCGAGAAGTATTGCAATAAATGTTGAAATAAGTGAAAGATATATAGTTCTCCAGAAAATAGCAGGGTATATCGGATTAAAAAGTTCTTTAATAGTCGAAAGAGTCCATTCTTCCCCTATTCCGCCGTAAGGATCTGCCGCTTTGAAAGCGATTGCAAAAATTACTCCGATTGGAATAACGAATAAAATTACAAGCCAGATGAACGAAGGAAACGAACTTAATAATTCATTTCTTTTTTTTGAAAATGATGAAGGCTTCATACGGTTTCCTGATCAAGAATTTCATCATCAGGAAGAGTTAAAAGAGCTTCATCCTCTTCTTTATATTGTTCGAGCATATAACAACTGTCAAGACTCCAGTAAATATAAACTTCGTCGTTGAAAGATATTTCTTTTATATCGAGCATAAAGGTATTGTGAACTGCGATAACTGAAATTCTAAAACCGTTAACACTAATCCAGTATTTAGTATGTGAAC
>JAEWVM010000139.1 GCA_023396615.1 Spirochaetota bacterium
TTAGTATTGCAAAAGTTTTTTTGTACTCTCCAAGTTGCCCGTTCTGAGTTCGAGTACCTTCTGGGAAAATTACGACATTGCACTTATTTCGAAGAACTTCACCCATTTTCTGAATCGTATCCCGGAGATTCGAATTGATATCTACTAAAATAATGTTTGCACGTTTCGCGAGAAATTTGCGAAACGGTGTATTGAAATGCTTCGCTTTTGCAAAAATATAAGTTTTTCTCAAAACTTCGGGAGATAAAACCGAGGCAAGCAGAATCCAGTCAATATTGCTTTGATGGTTGGGAGCGATAATAGCAGGTGAAATGATATCTATTTTTTGGACATTCGTTTCTATGCGGCAGACAGTATTTATGAATATTTTAAAGAAATTTCTGAGTGTAATATGCGGCCAGCGGCTTCGCGGTATTGCTTTCAATGAATCGGTATTTAATATTGTCTTCCAGTCGCTGATTTCTTCTGTTATTTCAGAATTGCTGTTTATTACGAATTCTGCAAGCGATTCGGGTGTTGTCAGTTTTGAAGCATTTTCATCTTCAATTTTAATTCCGAAACGTGTTTTAATAAAAGAGAGCAGTGCAACCTTGTCGAGAGAGTCCATTCCAAGATCAAGTTCTAGATGGTTTTGAGGTCTTACGGATACTTGCTTTGTCTTTTCGATGTATTCTCTAATCATGCTGTATTCTTCGCTTTCGGGCTGATTAGAATTGTCATTTTCTGCAGTGTGCTTTGATGTAGAAATCTCTTTGAGTTTGAAGCGCTGAAGTTTTCCCAGCCTTGTGCGCGGCAGTTCGTTCTCCGTCAGAGAAAAGCTTAATATCTTTTTGTATGATGAAGCTGACTTATTGTAACTGTCGATGATGTCCCACTTGAAAAATTCATGAATATTATGAATGCCGTTTTGTTCTATTTCAGCCAGATCAGGTACTATTAGCGCCTTTAGTATTCCGTTTTCGAGGAATATGCCGCATTCTTTGATGAAATTAGAACGGGAAAGTTTTTCTTCTATTTCTTCAGGGTTGATATTTTTGCCGTTTTCAAGAACGATTGTTTCTTTGATACGCCCTGTCACAAAAAGAAAATTGTTCTTATCAACATATCCGGAATCCCCTGTATGCAGCCATCCGTCTTTTATTATTTTATCAGTCTCTTCGGGTTTGTTGTAATAACCTTTCATGACATTTCTTCCGCGTGTGCAGATTTCGCCGTTTTCAATTTTTACTTCCATATTAACGACTATTATTCCGGCACTGCCGAGACGAATTTGACCCGGACGGTTACAGCTTATCATGGGAGCCGTTTCAGTCATTCCGTATCCTTCAAGCATTTCGAATCCGAGTGTTTTAAAAAATTTTGCCGACTTAATATCAAGAGCGGCTCCGCCTGACACTAGATAACGCATTGATCCGCCGAAAGCATTGTGTATTTCTGAAAATATTTTTTTTGAAAATTTCCGGGAATTAAGCACGGATGCGGCTTTGAAGAAAACTCTTGCTATGAAGCGTGCGTCAATTTTTTGTTTAATCCCTTTCATTAACTGCTGGTATAGGCGAGGTACTCCGATCAGAAGGGTTATTTTTCCGTTTTTTAATGTATTTTTTATGTCGTCGGGATTCATCGACGGCGATATTACGACTGTTGCTCCGACATGAAGCGGTGCAATTATTGTTCCGGTAAGCGGAAATGAGTGATGAAGCGGAAGAAGAATCATAACCCTGTCGGATTCTATGAATATCTTAGCGTCATCATGAACAGATTCAATGTTTGATTGAATATTGTCGTGGGTCAGCATTACTCCCTTGGGAGATCCGGTAGTTCCTGAAGTGTAAATTATGAAAGCGGTATCGAAATAATTCTTGGGTTTGATTTCATCTGCTTTTTCGTTCTGATAGTTAACGTTTAATGTGTCAAAATTCAAGAGAGCAGGTTTTTTGGAGGCAATATCGGATACTTTTTGAGCCTTTTTGACCGTCTGATTCGAGCAGAATATATAATCAGGTTCGCAGTCATTTAATATGTAAAGGATTTCCTCTTCGCTTGATAGAAAATCTACCGGAACGGAAATGCCGTTTTGTTTGATTATGGCATAAAAAGCGTAAATCCATTCCGGTCTGTTTTCGGATAAAATTACGGCTTTGAAAGGTTCATTTTTGAGAAGCCCGGCTATTGCAGAAATATTTTTTAAAAGATCAGTGTAGCTCACTTCACCGTCTTTATAAATTATTGCCGGTTTCGGGTGGTTTAATATCTGCATGTTTTCTCCATTTTGCCCGAAGGCGGAGACGTCAGTAGATGTTAATCTTGATAATGTGTCAACGTCGTTATTATAAGGTATAAAATATTATCAAATTAGGCAATTTGATTATTCTATTTATTATTTTCTGATAAACTGATGATTGGATTTTTAAGCGCTATCGCGCGATAATACATAAAATGATAAATCAAAGAATTTGTTGACAGTTATTAAGTTTAGGATAAATGAATGCGTATGAACAATTTATTTCGGCATTATCTTAAAAAAACATCAGGTTTACTTCTGTTTGTATTAATTCTGGCTTCTTGTCAAACTGACGAAGAAATTGAAGGTTCAAGCAAATTTCATATAATATCATACGGCGATGGGTTTGTCGGATATTATATTGTTGATGATGAAGATCCTGTAACCTTTTCCGTGTCGGAAATGGAAGATTCGTCATATACACTTTCAGTAAATTTTGTCACACCGGAATCTTCAATATATATTTTCGCAAAGGCCGCGTCGGACAGCACTGAGAGTATTTCGATAATGCTTTATGACGACGGAAAACTGCTCCAGTCTAAAAGCGCTTATAAAGTCGTGGACGAAAATCTTATTAATGAAATTTCTTATACCGATTTTGTTTCTGATACGGAATGAATAGGATTAAACTGAATATCTTCTTCTGAATTTCTAAGGAAGTGCCGATGTTTTCATTGAAAAATAAATTCATTCTAATTATAATTTTTGCTTCATCTGTTTTCATTTCTTTTGGTCTTTTTTCCAGCGAAACGGCATCTGATAATCCGAATATGATCGCCAGTGTCGGCATCGCAATTCTTGCGGCAACTGTAGTAGCGTTTATATCGCATTTGTTCAAACAGCCCCTTCTTCTTGCGTACATTGTCGCCGGTGTGATTATCGGACCTAAGCTTGGCTTCGGTTTTATCGAAAAAGCCGAGGATATTGAAACAATTTCGCATTTTGGTTTAATTCTGCTTCTTTTTTTGATAGGTCTGGAAATTGACGTCAAGAAGCTGAAAAGCTCAGGCAAGTCTCTTGTAGCGGGAGGCTTAACGCAGTTTCCTGTTTGCGCTCTTTTAGGATCTGCTTTCTTTCTTCTTCTCGGATACTCTGCTCAAGGCGGGGGATATGATCTTTTCTATCTTGCCGCATGCTGCGGATTAAGCAGTACAGCCATCGTTGTAAAGCTTCTCTATGGTAAATTTGAACTCGATACACTTGCGGGACGGCTCACTCTCGGCATACTAGTCTTTCAGGATATCTGGGCAATAATACTTCTCGGCATTCAGCCGAACCTTGCAAATCCGGATATTCTGAATATTCTGCTGTCATTCGGAAAAGGAATATTTCTTGTTGCAGTCAGCATGCTTGTCAGCCGTTATGTTCTGCCTAAGCTGTTTAAAACAATCGCTAAAATACCTGAGCTTGTTTTGATATCTTCACTTGCGTGGTGTTTTCTCGTATGCGGTTCCGCCGCGCTTCTCGGTCTTTCTCAGGAAATGGGCGCTCTTATTGCCGGAGTTGCGATTTCAACATTTCCTTACAATCTTGATGTTATCGCAAAAGTCGTTAATATACGCGATTTTTTCATCACTTTGTTTTTTGTTTCGCTTGGAATGCGCATTCCGAATCCGCTTGAAAATTTATCTGTTCTCGGAATTGCCGCAGCCGCTTCGGCGTTTCTTGTTCTGTCGCGGTTTCTTTCTGTCTTTCCGGTTCTTTATTCGCTAAAGAACGGGTTGAGGGTAAGTCTTCTGACCTCTGTGAATCTTGCTCAGATAAGTGAATTTTCCCTTGTTATTGCTTCACTCGGATTGGCTCACAGTCATATATCCCAGGAAACGATGTCTGCTATCATTTTTGTTTTTGTAATAACTTCTGCTATTTCAACCTATATGATTAAATATAATGATTCCATACAGCAAGCGGCATCGTTCGTGTTGAAGAAGGCCGGCTTTAAAGAAATTTCATCGCCGGTTCATGATGATGAAACGACACCCGGCAAAGAAATTGCGATTTTGGGTTTTCATAGAATGGCGAGTTCGCTCTTGAGTGAAGTGCTCGGTTCAGAAGAAAACGATTCATCGCTCAAGGACAAAATCGTTGTGGTTGATTTTAATCCGGAAATTCACGAGTCGCTGCAAAGCGTCGGAGTTAAGGTGGTTTACGGTGATATCAGTCATCTTGATACTCTTTATCATGCCGGCATTCATGATGTAAAAATTGTCGTATCAACCATCCCTGATACGATTTTAGTCGGAACTGATAATCTGAAAATAATACGCCACATGCGTGATGTGTGTCCGAATGCGAAAATAATCGTTACCGCTGAAAGCATCGAACGCGCGCTAAAGATGTATGCGGAAGGAGCGGATTATGTTTTTATTCCGCGCGTTCTTGCTGCTGACAGGCTGATGAGTGTTATTGACGGAATTCTCAGCGATTCAAAAAAGATGAAAACGGAAATATCAGAAGAAATTGAATTGTTGAAATGCAGAAGCGAGATAATAAGATAAAATCTTTTCTTTATCCCGCTTCCTTTATTTGTTATTTGTTCAAAGAATCTGCTGAGTGCCTGCCTGTTTTGAGATAATAGATTATATCTTCCATATGAACAGTTTGCGATGAAAGTTCCTCTGCTGTTGCTGTAAGTTCTTCCGATGCGGACGCATTCTGTTGTACTACAGAGTTTAATTGCTGTACGGCGCTGTTTATCTGCTGAATTCCGTTTGCCTGTTCTCCGCTGGCGGCGTTTATTTCTGCAACGAGCTCGGATGTTTTCTGAATGTCCGGTACGAGTTTGTCGAGCATTTCGCCGGCTTTTTCTGCGACTTCTACGCTTGATCCTGACAGCTCGCGGATTTCTGCCGCAGAGTTTTGTGAGCGTTCGGCGAGTTTCTGTACCTCGCTTGCAACAACCGCGAATCCTTTTCCGTGTTCGCCTGCGCGAGCGGCTTCGATTGATGCGTTAAGAGAAAGAAGATTTGTCTGACGGGCAATTTCCTGAATTATTGATATTTTTTCTGCGATGTTTTTCATCGCGGAAACTGTTTGCTTTACTGTCTCGCCGCCGCCCTTGGCGTCGGTAGCTATTTTTATTGCGATTTTTTCTGTTTCACGCGCGTTTTCTGCGTTCTGACGAATCGTCGCAGTCATTTCTTCGAGAGAAGAGGATACTTCTTCGACGCTAGCAGCCTGTTCGCTCGCTCCCTGGCTAAGCTGTACTGAAGATGTAGAAATCTGTTCCGCGCCGCTTCGAACTTCGCTTGAAGTAGTGTCTATGCGTTTGATAATGCCGAGAATTGATCTGATTATCAATAGAGCAAGGATTAGTGAAAACAAAATTGATAAACCGATTACTGCTGAAGAAATTGCGTCAATTCTGTTCTTTAAAGTATTACTTTCCTTAAGTGCATCCTGTGCCATAGTTTCATTGAGTTTAACGGTTTCATCGACATATGGTTTAATTTTTTTCGCGTAAATAACTGCATTGTTAAGGCGGAAATATTCAACTGCCTCTTTTGTTTTCCCCTGATCGGCAAGTTCAAGTGTTTTGTTTAGATGAGGTTTATATTCTTCCATACCGGCTGTGAGGAGATTCATGAGTTCTGTTTCCCGCTCTCCCGGTGATGTCTTTCTGTAGTCATCGATGCTTTTATTATAAGTTTGAAGATTTGTTGTGATGGCGTCATTCATCGCTTTTTGAATTTCTTTGTCCGTGTTTGCAATGTAGTAAAGACCTGAAACCCTGACGGTCAGAATTGATCTGTCGATATTGTCGGCGATACGGATTCCTTCAAGATTATTTGAATACATCTCGTTTATTTTCGTGTTCATCTGTGATATTCCCCAGATGCCGAAGAGACCAACGCAAAGTGTAAAAAAAGTCAGAATCGAAAATGAAAAAACCAGTTTGCCTTTAATTCCAAGTTTCATGATGAATACCTTTTTATGTGATTAGTTGGAATTATGAATTCCTATAATCTATTTTCGGTATTTAATAGAAGGATTATGAACAATTAATGCTGGTATGAGTTTGTTGACATTCAGCCCTGTGCGACAATCTCTTTTGTGAGATTCATGTAATCTACCGCACCGTTGCTGTCGGATTTGTATTCGAATATGGTCTTTCCCCAGCTTGGAGCTTCCTGAAGTGCAACATTTTCGCGCACAAGAGTCTGGTATAGTTTTCCGGGAAGGCGCTCGTCCGTTTCACTTAATACTTCGCGGTTGATTGATTTTGCAGCATTATACATCGTGCCGATGATGCCTGTGACTTCAATTCCTTTGTTCAGACGCTGTTTAACCATCTGAACTCCTTCAAACAGATTATACATCCCGTGAAAAGGCAGAAATTCAAGCTGAAGCGGAACAATGATTTCCGACGCATATGTGAGAGCGTTTAGAGTAAGTATGCCGAGGGAAGGAGGGCAGTCGATCAGAACATAATCATATCCCTTAACCTTTTCCATCACTTCTTTTAGAAGAAATTCTTTCGCGGGAAACGGGAGGAAGTCGAGATCCTTGAGATCGTTTTTTGATGGTAGAATATCTATTCCGTTTCTGTCGATTTTAGCATCATCAAAACTCACTTCGCCTTTTAAAGTTTCGAATATCGTAAACTTGACATCGCCTGCGGACAGTCCGAAGTGGTAGGTTGCCTGAGCCTGATGGTCTATGTCGATTACGAGAACTTTTTTGCCGAGAATCTGCATTGCCGCAGCAATATTTACTGTGCTGGTCGTTTTTCCGACCCCGCCCTTGTTGTTAAGAATGGCAATTGTTCTCATGATTCCCCTTCGGTGAAAAATACATGATAGAGGAACAATTTAGAAGGTATTTGTCAAGGGATTAAACGAAAGAGTTTTGAGGGCTTAAAATTAATGTGAAATGAGTGATTATTTTTCATATTTTCGCGAAAAAAAATTCTGAAATACGTATTAATTATTGTTAGTTAATTCCATACGCTTCCCTGCCGGATTTTTTGTCTGTTTTGTCAATCCGGCAGGGATTTCCTTTTGATTGACAGGCTTTTTGATTAAGAACAAATTGTATTTGACGGAATTGTGACAATTATAATTGTAGTACTATACAAACGATAAGGAGATAGATATGGCAGATCAGAAAGAACTCAATCAAAAAGCGCAGGCCATTGATTCTGCCATTGCGCAGATAGAAAAACAGTTCGGAAAAGGATCAATAATGAAACTCGGCGACCAGAGCGCCAAAGTTAAGGTCGACGCGATAAGCACCGGTTCTCTCGAACTTGATATAGCTCTCGGCATAGGCGGTATTCCTAAAGGAAGAGTTATTGAAATATATGGTCCCGAATCTTCCGGTAAAACGACTCTGACTCTGCATATAGTTGCCGAATGTCAAAAGACAGGCGGAATGGCAGCATTTATAGATGCCGAGCATGCTCTTGATCCTGTTTACGCGGCGAAGCTCGGAGTAAAAACAGATGATCTTCTTGTTTCCCAGCCTGATACCGGTGAAGAAGCTCTCGAAATATGCGAATCCCTCGTCCGTTCGGGAGCTGTTGATATAATTGTAATAGATTCGGTTGCAGCACTTGTGCCGAAGGCCGAAATTGACGGCGATATGGGAGATTCTCACATGGGTCTTCAGGCCCGTCTGATGAGTCAGGCATTAAGAAAACTTACAGGGATTATTGCAAAAACCAACTGTACGGTAATTTTCATAAATCAGATCCGTCACAAAATAGGCGTGATGTTCGGTTCGCCTGAAACAACCACAGGCGGTAATGCTCTCAAATTCTATGCTTCTGTTCGTCTTGATATTCGTAAAATTGAAACATTGAAAGTCGGTGAAGATTCAATCGGAAACCGCGTCAGAGTAAAAGTTGTTAAGAATAAGGTTGCGCCTCCTTTTAAGAAAGCTGAATTTGATATGATGTTCAATGAGGGTATTTCGAAGACAGGCGGTCTTGTTGATTTGGGAACTGAATTCAACATCCTGAAGAAAAGCGGAACATGGTATTCTTACGGTGAGGATAAGATCGGTCAGGGACGAGAAAACGTAAAAAAATATCTTGCCGAGAACCCTTCTATTCTGGCTGAGGTCGAGCGTAAGGTTAGGGCCGCGGCCGGTCTGGTTGAAGATGAACCTGCAGCAGCAAAAAAAGAAAAGGTTAAAGAAATAAAGGAAGTAAAGGAAGTTAAAGTTCCCAAAGAGCCGGTAGAAGTGAAAGCGGTTCCAGAAGAAGAAGCCGAATTTATTCCGGATAATGAATAAGTTTTCTTTGAAATCTTCCGGTGTTAAACTGAAGTCTCCGGAAGATATCAAGCGTATAGCTGAAGCGGGAAAGGTAATCGCAGAAGTCTTTGATGAGCTTGCGAAAACCGACCTGACTTCGGGGAGCGCATTTGAAATTGATACTTTCATTGAATCATTTCTACACAAGCATGGCTGCCGTGCCTCATTCAAGACAATGCAGAATTATGCCTACTCGAGCTGCATTTCCGTCAATCAAGAAGCCGTTCATGGAATTCCCCATAAGAAAAAGAAAATTAAAAATGGTGATATCGTTAAGATTGATATCGGAGCTTCCAAAAACGGTTATTTTGCCGATGCATGCAGAACTTTTGCATGCGGAAGAATTTCAACTGAAGCGCAAAGGCTGATAGAAACTGCTCAAATTGCACTTTCGGAAGGAATTGATCAGGCTAAAGCAGGTAATTTCCTGGGGGATATAGGCTATGCAGTTGAAAAATACGTTAATTCAAGAAAATGCTCTGTTGTCAGAGAATTTTGCGGACACGGAGTCGGATTTGCCGCGCATGAAGCTCCGGTTGTTCTTCATTACGGAAATGCCAATACCGGATTAAAGATGCCTGAAGGGCTGGTGATTGCTGTTGAGCCCATTGTAAATGCAGGAAAGCGCGAACTGGTAACTCTTTCTGACGGATGGACGGCAGTAACAAAAGACGGTTCGCTTTCCGCGCAGTTTGAAGAAACTGTCGCAGTTACAAAAAATGGTGCAGTAGTTTTGACGTCTTTAGTTTAAGAATACTTAAAAAATGATTCTTTCGGTATTTTTATTGACACAAAAAGCAAGTCTTTCCATATATGATTAATATTTGATTTATTAGGGTAAAAAAGTTGGCAAATACAAGTTCAGCAAGAAAAAGAATCAGACAGAGCGAAAAACGCAGAGTAAAAAACTCTTCTATGAAATCTGCTTTGAGAACTTCAATTAAGAAATTGCGTTCATCTGCTTCAGAAAAAGCATCTAAAGATGTTCTTTCTACAAATCAGAGCAAAGTAGACAAGAATCTTGACAGCGCTGCAAGAAAAGGCCTGATTCACTGGAAGAAAGCTGCAAGACTTAAATCAAGACTTGCTAAAATGGTTAATTCGGTTGTTAAGTAGGCAGTTCTTTGCGCAAAAATGATATTGTTGATATCATTTGGAATAAAGTTGAGAATTTAAACAAAAAGGACGTTGCGGAAGTTGTAGATTTGTTTCTTTCTGTAGTTTCACAGAAGGTTACAGAGGGCGAGAGGATTGAGCTGAGAAAATTCGGAACATTTTATAGGGCCGAAAAAAAAAGCAGAAAAATTTACTCGCCAATTGCAAAAAAAACGATTGACGTACCAGCGAGATTTTCAATAATGTTCAAAGAAAGCAGATACGAAGATGAAAATAAGGGCGATTAGCTCAGCTGGGAGAGCGTCTGCCTTACAAGCAGAATGTCGGCGGTTCGATCCCGTCATCGCCCAAATAGGGAAAAGAGCAGAAATGCTCTTTTCTTGTGTTGAATGAACAAATATAAAAAATATACCCTTCCGGTAAATCCCGTATTTAAAATCATATTCAGTTTTGT